>JAOUPJ010000244.1 GCA_029879945.1 Gammaproteobacteria bacterium | reverse complement strand
TCGCAACGATGCGCCCCAGTTAGACAGCTTTTATCGCGCTGGTCCTGGAAATGTACGCACCACTGAGCCCTTCTCAACAGAGAAGCGCTGGGACAAATTAGACTCGGATCGTAAAAATGGATGCATCCGCAGCGTGGAGCATGCCTACAGTAAAGACGGTGGTTTGGCTGTGTTATACGGCAATATTGCGTTGGATGGGTGCGTGGTTAAAACTGCCGGCGTAGACGAAAGCATACTCAAATTTTCGGGACGAGCGCGTGTATACGAAAGCCAAGATGCAGCAGTCGAAGCCATCTTGAGTGATCAGATCAAAGAAGGCGATATCGTTCTCATACGCTACGAAGGTCCACGTGGTGGACCCGGTATGCAGGAGATGTTGTATCCCACCAGCTACCTAAAATCCAAGGGCCTGGGTAAGGCCTGTGCTCTGGTTACCGATGGACGTTTTTCGGGGGGCACGTCGGGTCTTTCCATTGGCCATGCTTCACCTGAAGCAGCCGAAGGAGGAGCCATCGGACTAGTAGAAGAAGGGGACAGCATCGAAATCGATATCCCCAATCGTAGTATTCACTTGGTGATTAGCGATGAAGAACTGCAAAAACGCCGCAAGGCCATGGACGCCAAAGGCTCAGTTGCCTGGAAACCAGCGAATCGCAATCGCAAGGTATCAGCAGCATTGCGTGCCTATGCTGCCATGACCACCAGCGCTGCCCGTGGTGCAGTGCGAGACGTTTCACAATTGGAAAAATAGATCGAAAGGATTAATCCAGAATGAGCAAAGTTAAAATGCAAACCTCTATGGGTGACATCGTTATTGAATTGAACGAAGAGAAGGCACCCATCACCTGTGAAAATTTCAAACAGTATGTGACCGACGGGCACTATGATGGCACCATCTTTCACCGCGTTATAAATGGTTTCATGATTCAAGGGGGCGGCTTTGAAGCAGGGATGGGCGAAAAGCGGACTCGCGACCCGATCCAAAACGAAGCCAATAATGGATTGAGCAACGAGATAGGGACCATCGCCATGGCACGTACCCCTAATCCCCATTCTGCCAGTGCCCAGTTCTTTATTAATGTGAAGAACAACAGTTTTCTCGATTTTCGATCTGAGAGCCCGGATGGTTGGGGCTATGCTGTGTTTGGTAAAGTCGTAGAGGGAATAGACGTGGTGGAGCAAATCAAAGCGGTAGAGACTACCATGCGCAAAGGTCACCAGGATGTTCCTGTGGAAGACGTTGTTATCAACGCTGCTGAAGTGATCGACTAGTCTAAACGATTGTTAAACCGATTCTAAAAAATACTATCCGGCCCGGCAGTGGGCCGGGTAGAATGCCGCTTTCCCACTCTATTATTCACCTCCAGTTTTTAGTTGTTCTAATACTCGTTCTAACTTACTGACTTGCTGCGGATTCGCCAGTTTTAGATAGCTGGGTTGACCTGAAAATATTCGCTAGATACTTAATTTTTCTGTAGTTTATCCGATTTACTATTGACGACCCCTATCCCTATTTAGACGGTGCATTGCGATGAAAATTAAAGCCTTACTCAAACTGCTGGCACTTTTGTGGTTTGGCGCAATTTCGACTCAGGCTATAGCCGAGACGGTGGAGCTTCAACTTTCCAATAAAGCGAGACTTGAACTGACAGCAGATTACAAAAAAGGGGATATCAACAAGCCGGCGGTACTGATTCTCCACGGTTTTCTTCAGACGCGAAATTTTTTAACTATCGCCAGCCTGGCCGAAAGTGTGAGTAGCACAGGCCATGCAGTACTTTCTCCTACCCTTTCCCTTGGTGTGAGTAATCGCATCAAGAGTTTGGCATGCGAGGCAGTGCACACGCATAGCATGGAGTCTGATTTAAAGGAAATCGATTTGTGGGTCAATTGGTTGCAGAAGAAGGGATACAAAAAAGTCATTTTGGTCGGACACAGTTTCGGTAGTCTACAGCTTTTACACTACGCAAATTCCTATTCCAGTAAAAACATCGACAGGCTCGTGATGGCGAGTCTTATCGATACAGAATATGCGGTGGGGAGTGATGAATACAAAAGCCAGTTGGATGTGGCACGGAAAAATGCCAAAACGAATCCTGCATCACTGGGGGAGTATAAAATTTCATATTGTAAAAAATACCCCACACCGCATTCCGCTTTCTTTTCCTATGCGCGATGGACTGGAGCGGAAATACTCAAATCTTTGAAAAGCGTGAAAGTCCCTGCACATGTGATTTTAGGAAGCAGTGATACGCGTATGGGAAAGCAATGGCCTGATCAGTTAAAGCAGAGTGGAATTAAAATAGAAATGATAAAGGGCGCAAATCATTTTTTTGATAAGCAGCATGAGTTTGATTTGTCTGATTTGGTAGAGACAATTATCACCAATGAAAGCTAATAGAAAGATCAATAGTCCACGGACGATTAACAATTACCTCACGGTACTTTTCTTGTTGGGCGTGGTGGCTACGGTCGGTTTTTCTTTGCTGTCTATTTTGCAGCTAAAAGAAATCCGCAGCATAGAAGAGCGACGCGTGGCTCAGGTTGCTGATGAAGAAATTGAATCATTGTTGCAGGACATGTCCACATCTATATTGATTCTCGCAAACAGCTACTCCAACTGGGACGAAACCAAACAACAATTGTCCAACAGTAATTTTTATAGTTATTGGAGAACGAATCGCGTTAAAGAAGTGAGTTTTAGTGTCCCTCATTTAAGAGATGTCGAGTTGTTTGATTCGAGAAAAGTTTCTCTGGAAGGGAGCAGTATACGCCTGGAACCCGATGTTGAACTTGGAGAGCTGGACGTCGCTAAACGAGGAGATATTGCTACTCTATGGACTGTTTTGGCAGTGGTGGACGAAAGTCAGCCTGGCTTCAATTGGGGATTTGTAAAAGTTACTGTGGATCTGGGTGAAATGTTTCACCGCGCCAGACAATTACAATCTCTAGATGTGGCTACTCTTAAATTGAATTTACCCGAAGATAAAACTATAAAATTCGCCAATATTCGTCAATATTTGGAATATCAGCAGGATGAAAATGAGTATGTCGTAGAGTCTGGAAGGCTTTTGGTTAAAACCGTTTTGTATCTCGGTGGATTTTTTCTTGTATTAATGATGTTGTGGTCATTTTTGTTAAGGCAGTATATAGCGCTCCCTTTAACTGGGTTGGTCAGTTGGATTGATAAACTAAGCGGCAGACATATAAACGACGAACAATTGGAAATAGTCAATTCGTTGGATGTGAAGGTTAGTGAAATAGAGAAGGTTAGGGAATCGATTCTTAACTATAACTACAATATTGTTAAAGGAGAGGAAGCGCTGACTGAAAGCCAAATGCGGAATAAGGCCATTCTTGACAATGTGGCGGACGCTATATTGACCATAGATGAACTTGATCGTGTTACTTCTGTGAATCAGGGGGCTGAAGTCATGTTCGGCTACACCAAGGAAGAGCTTTTCGGAGAAAAAATATCACGATTGTTCGCCAGTAATCCGCTTGATGGTGAGTTGTCGAAAAGTAAGTTACCTAAGAAATTGTCGATACGAATTCCGCAGGAATCTTATGAGTTGCTTGCCTTGCGAAAGAATGGAGAAAAATTTCCTGTCGAAATGCTGGTAAAATCCGCCAAGGTAAATTCGAATTCAGTGTTCATTGTTTTTGTTAGAGATGTTGGTGAAAGGAAGAAAAACCAGCAAGAATTGCTCTATCTGGCGAATTATGACCCGCTTACAAATCTACCAAATCGGTTGTTTTTTCGCGAGCATATTGAATTTTCTATGGAAGTGGCGGACGCGAACAGTACGCTAGTCGCCGTTCTATTTCTAGATCTGGATCGATTTAAAAATGTGAATGACACACTTGGCCATCAGATGGGCGATTCCTTGTTGGTGGTCGTTGCGAAGAGATTGCAAACAGTGCTAAGCGAAAATTGTACTATTGCCCGATTAGGTGGCGACGAGTTTGCGATTGTGATGGAAAAAATAAGTAACGTGAGCGAAGTTGAAGATCTGGCGACTCGGGTGCTGGAATCACTTGTCAATCCCTTTTCTATACAGGGGCAACAAATATTTATCAATAGTAGCATTGGTATCACAGTCTATCCGTTTGACGACACGAATGCAGAAAATTTGTTAAGAAATGCCGACACCGCTATGTTTAAGGCAAAAGAACAGGGCGGAGGGGTGTTTGAATTTTATACCCAGGATATGAACAAAGTTGCCGAACGTTGGGCGATACTAGAGAAAAATCTTCGTCAGGCTATGCATTTCGGTGAGTTCTATTTGTGCTATCAACCCAGGTTCAATCTGAGAAAGGACCAGGTGGCAGGCTTCGAAGCCCTGCTAAGATGGGAGAGTCAGGAGTTGGGTGTGGTGTCGCCTTTCGAGTTTATTCCCGTCTTGGAAAGTACGGGAATGATGCCTTTTGTGGGCGAATGGGTTTTACGAGAGGCTTGTAGATTTGGTCAAAGATTGGAAAAAGAATTGGGGCATCGGCTTCGGGTCTCTGTGAATGTATCTAAAAAGCAATTTGAACAGAACAGCTTTATTGACATGATTCACTCCGTATTGAGTGGTTTTGTTTTGGGTCCAAACTACCTTGAGTTGGAAATCACCGAATCGTTAATGATGGAAGATGTGGGATACAATATCCGTCAACTGGAAAAAATAAGTAATATGGGGATTACTGTTTCAATCGATGACTTTGGAACCGGCTATTCATCATTGAGTTACTTGAAGCGGTTTCCGATAGACATTTTGAAAATCGACAGATCATTTGTAAAAGATATTACCACCGATCCTGACGACGCAGTGATAGCTTCAGCCATAGTCGCGATGGCTCGCAGTCTTAATCTTAAGATCACTGCAGAGGGAGTGGAAACTGAAGAGCAACTCCAGCATCTCAAATCGTTGGGCTGTGATGAAGCGCAGGGATACTACCTAGGCATGCCGATGACTGAGGCAGAGTTTGTCGGATGGCTACGTAATTTTGACCAGGAAAGGCTCACTAACGAAAAGAACTAAACAGCTTAAATCCCCGCGGTAAAATAGAGTCTTTCTTGTAGCAAGCGACCTTCAAATTTTGCGTATCCAAAAGCGGCGGGTCAAACGTGTTCACTGCTAGCTGCGATCTAGTCCATAAAGCAAAAGAAGTCACTTGCTATGTACTGTGCATAACATATAATGTTAGCAGACGCGCGCGGAAACAGTCGATGTGTTATACACTATAATCAAGAAAATACTATTTAGTTTTGATCCCGAAACAGCCCATAAGATAACACTCTCAGGGTTAGATTGGGCCCATCGGGTCCGCTTGCTTCCTATTCTTTTTCCTTCCTGGAACTCATCTCAGTCTGTAGAAGTGATGGGCTTAACATTTCCCAACCGCATTGGTTTGGCCGCCGGTTTGGATAAAAATGGCGATCACATCGATTCTCTTTCGGCGTTGGGATTCGGGTTCATTGAAGTGGGTACGGTCACACCCAGACCTCAA
>JAOUPJ010000243.1 GCA_029879945.1 Gammaproteobacteria bacterium | reverse complement strand
CGTGGCACAGCCGACGCCTTTACCCTGTTCGAACGCTTTGAAGGCAAGCTGGAAAAGTTTTCAGGAAATCTGGTGCGCTCTGCGGTAGAGCTGGCCAAAGACTGGCGCACCGATCGTGCCTTGCGCAGGCTTGAGGCCTTGCTGGCGGTGGCCGATGACAAGGCCTCTTTAATCATTACCGGTAACGGCGATGTGATCGAACCCGAACAGGACGGGCTCATTGCCATCGGTTCAGGCGGTCCTTTTGCCCAGTCTGCGGCGCGCGCCCTATTGGACAACACCGATTTATCGGCACACGATGTCGTGGTGAAGGCGCTCAATATCGCAGCAGACATTTGCATCTACACCAATCACACACAGACCATAGAAGTTTTGGAAGGATAAACTCGAAACATGTCTGAAATGACACCTAGAGAAATTGTCCAGGAGCTGGACAAGCATATCATCGGTCAGGCCGATGCCAAACGGGCCGTGGCCATTGCACTGCGAAATCGCTGGCGACGTGGCCAGGTGCAGGGCGAGTTACGCAACGAGATTACACCCAAGAATATCTTGATGATCGGCCCCACCGGTGTAGGTAAGACCGAAATCGCCCGCCGGCTCGCACGCCTGGCCAATGCGCCTTTTATCAAGGTGGAGGCCACCAAGTTTACCGAGGTGGGCTATGTGGGCCGCGATGTGGAATCCATCGTGCGCGATCTGGTGGACGTGGCCATTAAGCTCACCCGAGAACAGGCCACTGAAAAGGTAAAACACCGCGCCGAAGAAAATGCCGAGGAGCGTGTTCTGGATGCGCTACTGAGACCAGCCCGTCGAGGCTTTGAAGAATCCACGGTGGAGACGAGTTCTGAGGCCAGCAACACGCGCCAAAAGTTTCGCAAGATGTTGCGCGAAGGTAAACTCAATGATAAGGAAATCGAAATCGAATTGCGTGAACCCAATATCGGTGTAGAGATCATGACGCCTCCCGGTATGGAAGACATGACCAGTCAACTACAAAGCATGTTTCAAAACCTGGGGCAAGGGCGCGTCAAAACCAATCGCGTAACGGTTGAAGAAGGCCTCAAACGCCTCACCGAAGAAGAGGCCAGTAAGCTGGTCAATGAAGAAGATTTAAAGGCCAATGCCTTACATGCTGTGGAGCAGAACGGAATTGTCTTTATCGATGAGATGGACAAGATCTGTAAACGTAGCGATTATGCTGGCGCGGACGTGTCCCGTGAAGGGGTGCAGCGCGATCTATTGCCCTTGGTGGAAGGGAGTACCGTTTCCACCAAACACGGTATGATCAAGACGGACCATATCCTGTTTATTACCTCGGGTGCCTTTCACCTGGCCAAGCCTTCGGATTTGATTCCAGAGCTGCAAGGTCGCTTGCCTATACGGGTGGAACTCAATGCCTTGGGCACAGATGAGTTCGTGCGTATTCTCACCGAAACAGATGCCTCCTTAACGACCCAATACAAAGCACTCATGAAAACGGAAGGCGTGGAGCTGGAATTTTCCCAAGACGGTATTGCACGTATCGCCGAAGTGGCCTGGGAAGTGAACGAACGCACGGAAAATATCGGTGCCCGTCGTCTGCATACGGTGATGGAACGTCTGCTGGAGAGCATTTCTTTTGAGGCCTCCGATAAAAATGGCGAGAAGGTCGTGATCGATAAGGAATACGTGGAGCAGCATCTTGCTCAACTGGCGCGGGATGAAGACCTGAGCCGTTATATATTGTAGGAACAGCATGACACAAGCATCACCCACCGATATTAAATTGCGTCAGAAATCTCGAATTCTCGAGATCAGTTTTGATGATGGTTCTCGTTTTGAATTGCCGTGCGAGTTTTTGCGCGTCTATTCCCCTTCTGCCGAAGTGCAGGGGCATGGTCCCGGTCAGGAAGTTTTGCAGACCGGTAAAGAAGACGTGAACATCCACGCGCTGGAGCCGGTGGGAAACTACGGCGTCAAACCCATGTTCAGCGATGGCCACAACACCGGTATCTTTTCATGGGATACCCTCTATCGCATGGGTATGCACAAAGACGAGATGTGGCAGGACTATTTAAGCGAGCTTGAAAAGGCCGGTTATGAAAGAAAAGAAGTCAAATAAGGGTGGTGTATGAGCGAATCAGATAAGACCCATTTCGGTTACAAGCAGGTAGACACCAAAGACAAGGTGAAAATGGTGCGGAATGTCTTTCATTCTGTGGCCGGAAAATATGATTTGATGAATGACCTCATGTCCATGGGGGTGCATCGTATCTGGAAACGTATCGCCGTTGAGTTTGTGCGAGCCCGCGAGGGGCATCGCATTCTGGATTTGGCCGGCGGTACCGGTGATCTCACCATATTGATGTCTAAAAATGTAGGGCGCACCGGAGAGATTGTAGTCTGCGATATCAATGATGCCATGCTGAACGTGGGTAGGGATCGTTTGATCAACAAGGGTATAGTCAATAATATTCGTTATGTGCAAGGCAATGCGGAAACACTCCCGTTTCCCGATAATTATTTTGATTGCATCACCATTGCCTTTGGTCTGCGTAATGTGACACACAAGGACAAGGCACTGGAGTCCATGTTGCGTGTGCTCAAACCGGGTGGCAAAGCGCTGGTGCTGGAGTTCTCAAAACCTGTCTTACCTGGATTGGATAAGATTTATGATTTGTATTCGTTTCATGTCTTACCCAAACTGGGTCAGGCCTTTGCCAATGATGCAGAGAGCTATCAATACCTGGCCGAGTCCATACGCATGCATCCCGATCAGGCCACGTTGAAAGAGATGATGCAGCAAGCCGGCTTTATTCAATGTGATTATTTTAATCTTTCGGGTGGTATTGTTGCCATGCACCGGGGATACAAGGCGTGAAAGAAGGCGAGCTAGAGTATGCCGGTTTTTGGCTTCGTGCCGGGGCTTGGCTACTGGATACGCTCTATCTCACGACCTTCATTACGTTTTGTCACCTGTTGATTTTTGGTAACGCAGGTTTTAGTTTGGAAAGTGCGCCTGGGGGCGGCTGGGAAGTCAAATCCAATGGGTTTGGATACTATGACGATTTATTTATGATGGGTGTTACGGTTGCTATGTGGGTGAGATTTTACGGCACGCCCGGAAAGTTGTTATTGGACTGTTACGTGGTAGATCAGGAGACTGGGCAATCGGTCACTTGGGGGAAATCCTTGTTGCGATATCTTTGTTACTTTATTTCCGCTCTGCCCGTGGGCCTGGGTTTTCTTTGGGTGTTGTGGGACAAGAAAAAACAGGGTTTTCATGACAAGATTGCCAAGACGCTGGTGGTGCGAAAGCCGCCCGTCGTACGCGATGATGAATCCGTTAAAACGCTTAAGCAACTGGTTGAGGAAGTGAGATGAGTGCAGTGCTTTTTCCTCCCGTATTTATTTTGGAAGCCACTCTCAATCGGGTGTTGGCGCTAGATCCCGAGGCTATGGATCGCCTGGCCAGAATGCAAGGGAAACTGATTGCGATTGAGGTTGCGGGTTTGGGATTGACGCTTTATCTACAGCCTGAATTGGATGGTGTCGTTGTTAAAACCGAGATGGATAGGCAAGCGGATGTCACCATAAAGGGTGCGCCCTTTTCATTGCTTAGAGCTTCGTTACAAGACAAGCGCGGACTTTTTTCCGGTGATGTCACCCTGGAGGGGGATGTGGAGCTGGGACAACAGGTTCAACGCCTGCTGGAACGGCTCAACATTGATTGGGAGGAGGGCCTATCGCATTTTTTGGGCGATACACTTTCCCATCAGGCCGGAGATTTTCTGCGCGGTGCCTTTGGTTTTCTTAACCAGGCGGTATCAGAATTTGGCAAAGACTCGGCCGAATATCTCAAAGAAGAGAGTCAGCAGTTGCCCAGTCGCTACGAGGTGCAGGCCTTTAGCAACGAGGTGGACACGCTCAGAGCTGATGCCGATCGTCTTAGGGCGGGGGTGGAGCGTCTTAGGGAAAAAATCGAGGTGTAGTTTTGGTATCCCTGAGACAAATGATGCGTCTGCTGCATATCAATCGTGTGCTGGTGAAACACGGGCTGGATGAGATCGTTCTGGCCACTCATCTTTTTCGCCCTATACGCTTTCTGTTACATTTTTTACCCTGGCACTGGTTTCGTCGTCATAAGGGTCCACGGGGTGAACGGATCCGCTTGGCCTTGGAAGAACTGGGGCCGATCTTTGTAAAGTTCGGTCAGATGCTTTCTACTCGACCCGATCTACTGCCACCCGACATCGCCCTGGAGTTGGCCAAGCTGCAAGACGACGTGCCGCCGTTTTCGGGTAAGTTGGCCAAACAGATTGTGGAAAAGGCCTATGGTAAACCCGTGGAAGAGGTCTTTGCCTGGTTTGATGAGGAACCCCTGGCGTCGGCCTCTATCGCCCAAGTGCATCCGGCACAACTTAAAGACGGTAGAGACGTTATCGTAAAAGTGGTGCGCCCTACAATCTCGTCTACCATCAAAAGGGACGTGGCCCTGCTACATACCATCGCTGATCTGGCCGAACGTTATTGGTCCGAAGGCAGACGTCTGCGTCCTCGGGAAGTGGTACGGGAATACGAAAAAACGATCTTTGATGAGTTGGATTTACAAAGAGAGGCCGCGTCTGCATCCCAAATCAGGCGGCATTTTCTGGGTTCGCCATTGCTCTATATCCCTGAGGTGCATTGGCCTTTGACACGGCCCAGCGTGATGGTAATGGAGCGCATCAATGGCACACCCATCAGTAACATCGAAGAACTAAGAAGACAAAACATCGATCTGGAAAAGCTCTCGGAGCGTGGTGTTGAGATTTTTTTCACCCAAGTCTTTAAATACAATTTCTTTCACGCGGATATGCATCCGGGCAATATCTTTGTGTCGCCGGAAGGTCAGTATATCGCAGTCGATTTTGGCATCGTGGGCACCTTGAGTCTGGAAGATCAGCGTTACCTGGCAGAAAATTTTCTGGCCTTTTTTAATCGTGATTATCACCGGGTGGCGGTTCTGCATGTGGAATCGGGATGGGTGCCCAATACTACCCGTGTCGATGAGTTTGAGTCGGCTATACGGACTGTATGCGAGCCCATTTTTGAAAGGCCCTTGAAAGACATTTCCTTTGGGCAGCTTCTGCTTCGGCTGTTTCAAACGGCGCGTCGCTTCAATATGGAAGTCCAGCCCCAGTTGGTCCTGTTGCAAAAGACCTTATTAAACATTGAAGGATTGGGCAGGGAGTTAAACCCTGACCTGGATCTGTGGCAAACCGCCAAACCCTTTCTGGAAAACTGGATGCATGATCGGGTTGGACCCAAAGCGGTATTACGCAATCTAAAAAACAAGGCCCCCATGTGGTTAGAGAAACTCCCGGAGATGCCTGGATTGGTTCACGATACCATGGTTTTGTTGAGAGACTACCACCGGCAGCAGGAGCAGTATCCTGATCAGTTACTCAGGTTGCGTATTGAAATGCGCCACAACTTGCGTAGAATCTATGCCGCCGTAGTGGGTGGCCTGTTTACCCTCGGT
>JAOUPJ010000242.1 GCA_029879945.1 Gammaproteobacteria bacterium | reverse complement strand
TAACTCATAAGCATAAAGGGAGTCGCGAGTTGCGGATGGATCGGATCAGGGCAGATAACAAGGCGCTGAAGCTGACTCTTGCCGCGGGCTACGCCCGCTTGCTGCGAGCAGCTTAGCGCCACGTTAGATTCCGCGAGCGTGATTAAGAGAACCATGTTTAGCTTTGTAAGACCTATATAGTTTGTAGTGAAGATCGATATACACTTTGAAAAACTAAAACCAGTCAGTGAGATGTGTGGTGAGTCGGACGACGAAACAATTGAGCTAAATAGCTATTTAACTAACGCTACAGAGTATTTGAGTAGTTTTTCTTGGCATAAAGGTATAAAAAATTCATATTTTGGCATGGGAGTAGGGGGAATATTCTCAATATTTTTATTTGAAATTATTCCTAAGACATCAAATGTCGATAACTTCGTTTGGGTAGTTGTAGGTGATATTCCTCCGGCCTATATTACTTGCGAAGAAGCTCCAAATCCGGCCTGCGCGTTAGATGGGTACATTGGCGCGATGTTAGAGTGGGTAGACGCTGTTGAAGTCGGTGGAAGTATCGAAGGTTTGATCCCAGTAAACGCTCCACCATCGAAGGAGTACGCCAAAATGTTAAAATCGAGGCTAGCGTTTTTAGATGAAAGAATACTTTCAAATTACAAAGAGGATTTGAAGTCCTGAGTAGCGTTTGTAATCGGATAGCATAATTAAATAGAGTATAATTTGCAAAAATTTAGAAGGTTACGGAATCTAACAATTGAATGGAGCTGACAAACAACTGCGGGCTTTCTTTTGCGCTATCGCTTCGCCTATTTTAGCGCACAAGCCAGCACCGCTGATGGTTGTTTGCAGCTCATTCAGACGTTAGTCGGCCGGAAAACTTTGTTGCTAACTTAGATTGATGTGGAACCTAGTAGCGCGGATTGGTGATGATGTCTAGCAAAGAAAAAAGCGACAAAAATAGAAAGTCTCTAGAAGATCGGTTTTCGAGGCTTTCTCCATTAAAAGACACACTCCATCTGTTATTGAGAATAGTGTTAGACGAGATTCCGGAAGATTCTCAAGTTTTAGTTGTAGGTGCAGGTGGTGGTCAGGAATTACTCTATCTTGCAGATGCTTTTCCAAATTGTGGATTTACGGTAGTAGAGCCAGATGCAAGTATCTTAGAAACTTGTGTTCAAAATTGCAACGGTAGAGGAATCTCAAGTCGTTGTACATTTCATGAAGGGATATTGGATTCATTACCTGGGGCAGTAGAATTTAACGCCGCGACAAGTATATTAGTATCCCACTATTTACCCAATACTGAAGCTAAGGCCAATTATTTTCGAGTAATCGCTTCAAGATTGGTTTCAAAAGGCATTTTGGTGGGCACCGATCTAATCACTTGGAAGCCTTTTGAAGATCCGTCTAGTTTACTGGGTCTTTGGAAACGTACTATGAAATTTGCGGATGCCCCTGTTCCTCCGAAAGTGCCCGAAGTCAGTCAAAGGGAATTCACGGAGATTGTAAGGAAAGGTGGGTTTCAGGAACCGGTATTTTCCTATCAAGCGTTGTTGATGAACGCATGGTATACGAGGAAGCTGGATTAGATCAATGATTAGTGGTCGGCCGTCTAACAAAGCGCTCAACCTGACCTGCAACCGCGGGCCTCGCTTTGTGCGATGGCTTCGCCATTTTCGCACACGCTTCGTCACCGCTTTGGGTTGCAGGCAGCTTAGCGCGGCGTTAGGTGCGCGTGATCAGAAAATAGAGGAAGAAATGAAAGATCTCTATTCTTGTTTCTTGAACTTTGAAATGGCACTGAAACGTGGTCGATATTGTAATTATTCTTTAATGAAACGACCAGCTAATGAAATACTTAAAAAGTAGTTTATGACTGAGCTAACGTTAATAATTGTCGTTTTAACGTTTCTAGCTTACTTGTCGTACTCCCTCTACAAAATAACAATAACTATTTGGGTGCCGGCTAAAGCAAACCAGAAATTGCTCGAAGCGTTTGCAACTCCTATTGGAAAGTTAGCGCATCCTTTTTTGAAATGGATAAGCCCGATACTTTTGTTGGTTTTTCTATTTCAGACTTTTAGCCTGGTTGTAAATCTAATTGCGCAAGTTATGAAATTAACGTCTAGTTAGGCGGCAATAAGTTTCGTTAGTTTGTTTATTATGGTTCCTGAACTTACAAGGGTGTATGGTATAAGTAGCGTATTTATATTAACTTATAGATCACGGCACATGTTCTTTGACCACAAAAAATTAAACAGAAAAGCGGGCTATCGTTGCTTTATATAGGATATAAGAACGCTTCTTTTAAACTACTGTCAATAAGAAACGAGCATTTTTCTTGTCTCAATGTCGTTATATTTTTAGCTACCGTTAAAAACGGTTGATTCGTTTCGTTTATAGGGATGGCGCACCTAACAATTGAATAGAGGCGACCTGCGACCGCGGGCCTTCTTTTGTGCGATTCGCTGCGCGAATTTTAGCACAAAAGTCGTCGCGCGCTCTTGGTCGCACGCGCCTCATTCAGGCGTTAGAGGTGGGAAGAAATAAGACGAGGATTTGAATGAAGAAAATTTTAGTTATTTTAATAATGAATGTCTGTTGTATTCAAGCAACTATGGCATCTGATGTTTATGTTGGTATGAGCATAAATAAGAACGAATCGGGTATGATTCCTGGTGAGCAGCCCGGTATACAAGTTCAACAGGACAGAGGATCCGAGGCGTACGGTGTATACATAGGCAAAGATTCAGAGTTTCATTCTAGCATTGAGCTATTCTATTTAGAGCTTGGTAATTTTGGCGAAACTTTGAAATCATTTTCTGACACATCAACTATGAATTTTAGAGGTGAGTTACTAGGTGTTAGTCTGGCAAAAGTTTTATATAAAAAAGATGAGGATAGTTTTTATCTAAAGTTAGGTGTATATCAATGGAACACCGAAAATTATCTATCGTCTAACGGTGGTATATTTGGAGTAAATAGTCGTCAAGCTTATTATTCAGGTATAGATCCCTTAGCTGGAATCGGTCTTATCAGAAGTTTAGGGGAGTTTTCGGTAAGAGGGGAGTTCATTAGATATAATGGTGTTGCATCAGACATTAATGGGAGCAAAATTAAAGTCAATTCGCTATCCTTGTCCGTTAGCAAGTATTATTAATGAACATCAAGTATAAACTAGCGCCACCTCTAACAATGCGCTCAAACTGACCTGCAACCGCGGGCCTCGCTTTGTGCGACGGCTTCGCCATTTTCGCACACGCTTCGTCACCGCTTTTGGTTGCAGGCAGCTTAGCGCGGCGTTAGCTGTTTGACAATGCAAATATTTCCTTACAAGCAATTAACTATAACAAGTAGAAGGTCACCGAGTGAACTTTCTAGTTCGTTAATAGAAAATAGCGAATCAAAGTTGTTCGGTATCCGATTTGGCGGCATTGGAAAGCCCCTAATAGGCACATTCGAGGGTACGCATTTTAAACTACGACGCGCCATAATCTACAGGAATTCATTTATACCTGTGGCCATTGGAAAAATTAGCCCACATAAGCACGGATCGATAGTAGATGTTACCTTAAGAATGAATAAGTTTGTGATTATATTTATGTGTGCATGGTTTTCGATTTCCTCCATCTTTGCGACGAAAGAGATCTACAGTTACTATTTTGAAAGCGAGAACATGTCACTATTTGGTGTTGGTGCGTTCATTGTTGGTTACATTATGATGCAAGGTGGTTTTTGGCTAGAAGTGCCTAAAATAACCAAAATTCTAATGAACATTGCTAGTGATTCTAATTAATCAAAATATAGATTTATAACTGGCTTTAGATCGCTCTAACCTAGTTACGTTGGAGCATTGTATAGTTCAGGAAACATGCTAGTTGCTCACGTTATCTAAGCACCAAACAGCTAACAATTGAATGGAGGCGACCTGCAACCGCGGTCTTTCTTTTGTGCATTGAATCGCTACGCGATTATCGCACAAAAGTCATCCGCGCTTTTGGTCGCCGGCGCCTCATTCAGACGTTAGGCGGAAAAAAGACAGCGAAATTAAATACAATGGTATGAATTCGAGAAGAATTTTATTAAGGGATTTAGATTGAAAAAACATTTGATCGTTTTATTCTTTGTGATCGTATTTCAATCTAATGCTAACAGCGCCCAGAAATATAGTGGCAAGGAAAATTCACTAGGAGTTGTAGTGGGTGAATTTACTGGCCTCATAGGAAAAATGTGGGAAAATAAAGTCAATGCTTATAGCGCTGCAATCGCGTTTCGCGGATTGGGATTACATTTAGATTATCTTTGGCACGATAAATCGATGTTATCCCCGAATAATAGGAAATTGCTAACAATTTACTATGGCCTCGGTGGTGAGTTGAAAGAAACAAAGAGAAGCAATAGTTTAGGTTTTCGTGGGGTTGGTGGAATTGTTTATCAAATAGAAAAAAATCCATTCGAAATATTTGGAGAATTAGCACCTACAGTAAGGATAATAGGTGGAATAGATGTGGGCGTTACTACTCTTATCGGAGCGAGATTTTATTTGTAAAATAGTGTTGGCGCTAGGATTAAAATGAATCAGCATATAGTGAATTATTTCTTTTTTTAAGAAACCTGATGTTGCGTGAATCCGCCTAACCATCGAATAGAGGCGACCTGCAACCTCGGGCTTTCTTTTGTGCATTAAATCGCTGCGCGATTATAGCACAAAAGTATCGCCGCGCTTTTGGTCGCCGGCGCCTCATTCAAGCCGTTAGCGGTAAACCAGATCGTTGTTTCAAAATTCGCGTATTGTAATTTATTAGATTGTATTATGCCTACGATATATTTGATTGAGGGTCCAGTTGGGTCGGGAAAGTCTACCATTGCGATGCAATTGAGTGAGGAGCATTCTGCGCCACGATTGATTCTAGATGAGTGGATGGCTATTTTGTTTAATGCGGATCGCCCTGCGGGTGGATCAATTGAATGGTATATGGAAAGAAAAGAGCGTTGTTTAGATCAAATACTTAAAGTAGCGTCCAGCATATTATTGTCTAGCTCAAATGTTGTGCTTGAATTGGGTTTGATTCGACAATCGGATAGATTCAAGTTTTATGAATGGGTTGATTTAGTGGGTGTTCCACTTGAAATTGCGGTGGTCGATGCTCCAAGAGAGATTCGAAGGGATCGCGTTAAAGAGAGAAATCGAACGAAGGGTTCAACTTATTTCATGGAAGTACCGGAACATATATTTGAGGTTGCTAGTGATATGTGGGAGCCGGTTGATGAGTCGGAATATGCTAATTGCGTTGTTACCTATATTGAAACGGATACTTAGCTAGTTGCGAGTAGTTCACCGCTAACAATTGAATGGAGCTGACAATCAACCGCGGCCTCCCTTATGTGCTTTTGCTACGCAAATATAGCACAACGGTCGTGCCGCTGATGGTTGCTTGCAGCTCATTCAGGCGTTAGATGCACGGTGGAACATAAATGTTCCACGGCCTCTACTGTGTCGAGATCGCTTCGTGGTTGAGC
>JAOUPJ010000241.1 GCA_029879945.1 Gammaproteobacteria bacterium | reverse complement strand
TATCAGAATGGCAGAGAGGACAATCGAGATAGATCCGAGTAATGCCAATGCCTATACTTTATTGGCAGTTGCGAACGTTTACAACGGTAGAGCCGAGAAAGCCAAACAATTTCTTCAACAAGTGAAAAGAGTTAATCCACACTATCCCTCGCAGGTTCCTTCTGTTTTGGGTTTGGCGCACTTGTTAATGGGAGAATATCAAGAGGCCTTGGCCGCATATGATGAATCGTTGCTGATCAATCCCACCCGTATACCGGGGAATGTGTATAAGCTTGTCACACTTTATCGTATGGGACGGAGTGATGAAGCCAATTGGCAGCGGGAACAGTTAATGTCACTGCATCCACAGTTTAGTCTAGAGGACTGGGCTCGACTGCAACCCTTTAGCGATCCGGTCATTGTGAAGGACCTAGTGGGGGATCTCGAGAAGGTGGGGGTGCCACATTAGAGGGACTTGCACACTTAATCTAGCGATTGACCAAACATCAGCGATTGGAAGCTTACAAAACTATCTGGATTTTTTATAAAGCGATGGGAAAGAATTACGGAGGCGGCTGTCCAGGTTTGATAAAAATTGGAGCGACGCCCAATGAGTGAGCCCTTTTTACCATCATAGTATTCTGGCCATCGGTCCTTATGCACACGGTTCATCGCGGTGTGGTAGGCACGCTCAGCAAGATCGGTTCTTCCTGTTTGTATAGCGGCAGCCACAAAAGCCCATAACAGGCAAGGCCAGCTACCGCCATTGTGATACGACCAGGGTGCGTTTTTTGGATCTTTACCTGTGACCCAAGCCCATCTTTCCCCCTGCTCTGCCGGATAGACAATCTTAAGCGGCATATCGCCAATAAGCTCTTCCCAATGCTCCTCAAATAATTGCATAATCCTAACACCTTCCTCGGTAGTCGCCAGCCCAAAGATGATGCTAAGCAGATTGCCGAAGGAAAAAAAACGAAAATCGATACGCCCAGCGCCCAAGTTACCCACCAGATAGCCTGTCCCTTCTCCTAGCCAGCCATCAATCCAGTCCGGAATAATTTCAGGATAGATGTTGAGTACATTTGAAATTTGATGGCCGAACTCTTCGGTTTTCATGCGGTGAATTTCGTTGAGACGTTGTCCATCCAACCAATAATATATCCGCACATAGGATCGCAGTGTGGAAAGTCTTGTACTCACCATATTTAGTAGGCGTTCGTTCTTTTTAGTTGGTCGCAGCAGTTCACGCGCTGTAGTCAACATTCCATAGAAAAGGGCCTGAATTTCCAAAGGGTGTCCGTACACACCCATGCGTCGATCTATCATAAATGAGGCATCGGGAACCAGCATCGCAGGGGAAGTTTCGAAACTTTCTTTTAGATAGAGCTCAAGAATCTGAACGATACCATCCTGACATGCCTTGCAGTGCGCAAATTCATAGTCGTCACTGGCCAAAGTATAGGCCCTCAACAATATCATCCACCAAAGTGCAGAGTCGACGGGTGCAACGCGCCCAATAGCGCGATCACCAAAGTCAGCCTGCAAAGGTTCATTTTTGTTGTTGGACAATTTGAAGCTTGCCGGTAAAAGGCCTAATGCTCGTTCATGCCCTTCCATGACCTGTTGTTGATGCCGCAGATTAAGAACGGTTTTAAGAAATCGTTTTACAGTTTCGGTGTCACCGTCCATGAGTAATACCAGTGCACTGGGGACAAAATCGCGAATGAAGCATTCCTGGTAGTTGGCGGCCACAATCTCGGGGTCGCACGCTGCAACAGTGCCTATAACCTCGCCTTCTAGAACCAGTTTTGCACGTTCTAATACCAGATAGGCGGCTTCGATGGGGTCTTCTGGATTGACCATAAAAATAGCACAGCAATTCAAAGAGATAAGATAAGACTTATTTCGGCGTTTGTGACGCAGGACTTGATTTTTTGTTGTAAACAGGACTAGGGTGGACGATATAAAAACCGTATAGAAATGTACGTTAACCAAGCAGTAACAGGTGCGTATGGATGTTAGAAGTAAAAAATAGCGCAAAGCTCAATCCTGAAGTTGAGATTGAGTCTAAGCAAGAAAGTGATGCCGAAGGAAAACGTTATTCAGGGGAGGAAGATCGAAGAAAGGCCCATATTCGAGCGGGTTTACATTCGCTAACCGGGAAGGGTCGTAGAAAATCAATTCGACGTGATGGCGATACCCTAAATGGCTTGGTCGTGGATCACCATGAACCAAAGCTCTTCTTTATTACGGTAGCAATCCTGCTATTGTGTATTGCAGATGCATTCTTCACGTTAACCATACTCAATATGGGTGGTGAAGAAGTCAATCCGGTCATGAAGGCCTTGCTTGATACGGATGTATTGCTGTTCTTTGTAATCAAGTTTTTTCTGACTGCCGTTTTTCTTGTTGTCACGATTGTCTATAAACACTTTAAGATATTAAATCTTGTCTCGGGTTATCATTTGATAGTTGGCATTTTCAGTGTCTATATTACTTTGATTTTTTATGAGCTGTATTTAATCTATCTTGCGATTTAAAAAAAAGCCCTTTTCAGGGCTTTTTTTTAATTTAACTCAATATGTTTCCCTTCCGTATCCGGTAGTCGGGGTAGCGTGATGTCCGGCATATCTCCAGTAAGTGTCAACAAAAAGGCTTTGATGTCTTTCACGTCTTGATCGTTGAGTGTTTTGCCTAGTTGGGTTTTACCCATCACTCGGATCGCCTCTTCCAGGGTGTTAACGGAACCATTATGAAAATAGGGGGCCGTAAGTGCGATGTTTCTCAGTGGCGGAACACGCCACATAAACAGATGGATCTTTTCCCCAGTAACCAGAAAGCGCCCAACATCTTTTGCGAGATCGTATTTCTCGTCGTATTCACTTCCTAAATAATTCGGAAAGAGTTCGTAGAAGCCGGTGCCCATGCCGAAGGCCGGTCCGGGAGCCGGGCCCGCCAGATTGATCCCAAAGTGACAAGACAGACATCCGATTTCGTTAAATCGTTCTATGCCTCTAATCGCTGACGGACTGATCGCCTTTTTATTGCCCCGAATATAGTTGTCAAACGGTGCATTGGGTGTCTTTAAAGTACGCAGAAATGCAGAGATGGCCTTGGTAATATTTTTAATACTGATTGGCTTACTCTCTTTAAAACTGCCGGAAAACCCCTTTGCATACCCAGGAATCTTGCTGAATTTATCCTCCACGAGTCGCGAAGATTTGTTTCCCATGATATCTGCGTCAAATAGATGATCGGCAATAGCCTCTTCTACACTCTTGGCCCGTCCATCCCAGAACTGCACAGTCTGGTAGGCTGCGTTATATATTGAAGGGGCCGATCGATGTATCTTCCTGCCTGGAAGCTTGGCAGCACCGCCGTCGTCATCCCCGCCAGAGGCCAGATTGTGGCAGCTATTACAGGATAGGGTGTTATCTTGGGAGAGTCGGGTATCGAAATAGAGCTGTTTACCCAGTTCTACCTTTTCTTTGGTGGTCGGATTATCGCTAGGAGTGATTGGAATTTCAGGCAATGGTTGCAGGATATCAAATGCAGATACAGGAGAAATTAAACAAAAACAAATAATTACCGAAATTGCTAAAATGCGCATTAGATAAAGTCCCGAGTAGTATTTAAGTGGAAATACAGTGCTGTCGATAAAACCCTAGGAAGGTATTCTCCAATAGGGATGTTGGTCGATGAATTTAATTGCCGGATTTTTAGTCGTAATTTTCTCCGTATTTGGCGGATTCCTTGCCTCTGGTGGCCAGTTATTGGCGCTGTGGCATCCACCTGAACTTATTATCATCGCTGGCGGTGCCCTGGGAGCGTTTATCATAGCGAACCCCACCAAGGTGCTCAAGACTGTCGCCAAGGATATTCCCACACTGCTTAAGGGTTCAAAGTATACGAAAGAGCTTTATATGGATTTATTGGCTCTGCTTTACGAACTCTTCATGAAGGCTCGAAAAGAGGGACTGATGTCTCTTGAATCGCATATCGAAGAGCCTGATCAAAGCCCTATTTTCACCAAGTATCCCCGTGTTCTCGATGATCATCACGCGGTGGACTTCATGACAGACTATCTACGTTTGATGGTGACAGGGACCGCAAACGCCTTCGAAATGGAATCGCTAATGGACCTGGAACTGGAAACGCACCACAACGAGGGTTCAGTACCCCAAAACTCGGTACAGACCATGGCAGATGGTCTACCCGGTTTCGGGATCGTAGCGGCGGTTATGGGGGTGGTAATCACCATGGCATCGATTAACGAGGGGCCAGAAGTCATCGGTGCCAAGGTGGCGGCCGCTCTCGTTGGTACATTCCTCGGGATTTTGTTGTCATACGGGATTGCTGGTCCGATTGCCAGTTCATTGGGGTTTAAAGCGGCCGATGAGGCCAAGTTTATTGAGGTCATCAAGGTATCGTTGCTGGCTTCGCTGAATGGTTACAGCCCGCAAGTGGCAGTGGAATTCGGTCGAAAAGTCATATTTGAATCAGAACGCCCCGGCTTTCTGGAGCTAGAAGACTACGTAAAGCGTAAAAGCTAAGGGATAGTAGCTGATGGCTGAGAATGCCCAACCGATAATTATTAAGCGCGTCAAGAAGGGCGGTCACGGTGGACACCATGGCGGCTCATGGAAAGTGGCCTATGCCGACTTCGTGACTGCAATGATGGCGTTCTTCCTGTTGTTGTGGTTGCTCAATGTTTCCAATGACGAGATTTTACAAGGCATTTCTGCCTTCTTCAAAAACCCCTCAATCGTGCATGCCGCCGGCGGTGCCAGTACGAGTGTGATTTCTTTGGGTAAACGGATTGACGCGGCCAAAGGAAGTGGTGAGCAGCAGCGCGATTCCGATGAACGTGAGATTCGAGACAAGGAAAGCCAGGCCGAGACAGCCCTGGAAGAGATCGAAGCAAATCAGTTGCAGTCTATAAAAGAAGAAATTGAGGACTTACTCGAAGGGAATTCCGGCCTTTTGGGTTTGAAAGACCAGGTGGTCATGGATCTGACACCGGAGGGCTTGCGCATTCAGATCGTTGATAAGAAAAATCGCCCCATGTTCGACTTGTCCAGCGCCAGACTAAAATCCTACGCCAGTAAGTTACTCAAGGAAATTGCGCCGATTCTTAACGAAGTACCCAACAAACTGAGTATTACCGGCCATACCGATGGTAGACGCTATTTCGACAACGGAACCTATGGAAACTGGGAACTGTCCTCCGATCGCGCCAATGCGGCACGCAGAACCCTGATACGCTCAAAGCTGGATCCCAACAAAATAGCCCGAGTAACCGGCATGGCCTCTGAGCTGCTCTACAATCCTGCCGATCCTATGGACCCTAACAATAGACGAATCAGTATACTGGTCTTAAACCGCAAGGGTGAAAGAAATCTGATGAACAGCGAGGGCAGCCCAGACCAGGTACCAAAACCAACGGCCAATGCATTCACAGCAGAGCAACTAAGAAGTGCAGTGCGAAGTGGGGCAACGAAAAATTCGGGTGTGATTCAGCGTTAGTCCGTATCGGGCCCGTTACATC
>JAOUPJ010000240.1 GCA_029879945.1 Gammaproteobacteria bacterium | reverse complement strand
TGCGCGTTTCACGCAGCATACCCTACGCTGCGCTCCGGTAACTCCGGCCCCGGGCACCATCTCTAGATTCAAAAAAATTGAGAGTAAGGCCTCCGTAACTCATAGAAGCTCTTCGAGCTTCATGATGAGCACCTTCGCCTTCGGCTCCAGGCGTCCGGCCCCGGGCACCATCTAATTTTCTAAAAATCAAAGATCGAAGTGTTTTCAGAAGCCGGTTCGCGCTGCCACGAACCGCTGCGCGTTTCACGCAGCATACCCTACGCTACTGTTTTTCGGTTTAGTTTTTTTTCCCTTCAGCAAGTTTCAATTTGTCAGTGAGTGATGCCAGCGAGGTTCTAAACTCGATACTTTGAATCGTATTGGGATTAGCCAGTTCAACCACTTTTTGCTGGTCTTCCTTGCGCGCAGTGAAAAGAAAGCCACTTTGTCCTCGTTCCTTGAGCACCGGAGTATAGGCATGCTTCACTTGACCAGAGCGTGATGCCCTATAGCGTACCTTTTCATAAAACAACAAGCCATAACGACCCTGTAGAAAGTCACCATTTTTTAAGACGATCAAATAGGCTTTTTGAATGCCTTCACCATCTATAGAAATGATCGCCTTCAGATCATCTAGCGCGTGATAGCGGTTCCCGGTTCGTACAAAGTAATTTTTGTTTTCTTCTGCAGTACCAAAGTGAGTAACATGGTGTTCTGTACCGTTGTCAGTCACTAATACGGCTAGTTGATTTTCATTGGCGCAAGGATTTCCACAGACAAGTAACAGTAATCCCGGAACAATTAGGTGGTATGATTTGATCATGAGTAGAGCTCCATCTCTGCAGTGCGCTTTGAGTCTCTATTGCAAGTTGTCGACCGGTTAGAGCGTCGCTTGAGCAGTCCTGATGTTTGTCGTTTGAAAATGGGGATATTATGTTTATCAGTGTACTTGAGCTATTCAAAGTAGGAATCGGCCCCTTCAGCTCGCACACCATGGGGCCGATGGTTGCCGCGTTTGAATTTCGTAAGCGGCTACAAGAATTTCTGCACACGGAAAAACCCCACCGACTCATTTGTACTCTAAAAGGCTCTTTGGCCCTTACGGGCAAGGGGCATTCCACCGATAAAGCCGTTTTACTCGGTATGCATGGTTTTTTGCCCGCCGAGTTGATCGATAAAGATGTGCAGGCCCTGTTTACTCAGTTCGCCTCACAGAATGTACTGACACTACCGGAAAATCGATGTGTTAATTTCGAGCTCGCCAAGGATCTCATTTTCGATAAAAAAGAGACCCTTGCCCAGCATCCTAACGGTCTGGTGTTTGCGCTTATCGATAACGAAGACAAAGTCGTACTGACTGAGACCTATTTTTCTATCGGCGGTGGATTTATCAAAACCTTGGCTGAGATAGACGAAATCGAAGCACCCTTAGACATGCGACATGACAAGTCCATCCCTTACCCTTTTGACACGGCCAGTCGCATGATGGAGATGGCGCGAGCGAGCCAGCAAAATGTTGCAGAAATGAAGCGACAGAACGAGATTTGCCATCGCAGCCGGAAGGAACTGAATGAGGGACTGGATCGAATCTGGTCGTCAATGGAATCGTGCGTGAATCGCGGTCTGGCTACTGAAGGTGAGTTACCGGGTGGTTTGCATGTTAAACGTCGAGCCAAGGCCTTGGTGATGCAGCTCCAGCAGGATCCCAAATCGGCCACTGTTAATGATTGGCTCAGCGCCTATGCCATGGCAGTTAATGAAGAAAATGCAGCAGGGCATATGGTTGTTACCGCACCAACGAATGGGGCAGCGGGGGTGATTCCTGCGGTACTGTACTACTATGTGCACCACGAGAATGATGATCTGGAACGGGTTAGGGATTTTCTCCTGGTTGCAGCGGCTATTGGTGGCCTGATAAAGCACAAAAGTTCAATCTCTGGTGCGGAAGTGGGATGCCAGGGTGAAGTGGGATCTGCTTCCGCGATGGCTGCGGCTGCTTTGTGCGCGGTGCGAGGAGGCAGTGCTGAACAAGTCGAAAATGCAGCAGAGATTGCGTTAGAGCACCACCTGGGAATGACATGTGATCCGGTTCAGGGCCTGGTACAAGTCCCTTGTATAGAGCGCAATGCCTTTGGCGCGATCAAGGCATTTACCGCCGCTTCGCTGGCTCTACGGGGCAGCGGTGAGCATATTATGCCGCTGGATGCCTGTATTGCTGCGATGAAACAGACCGGACAGGAGATGTCTGAAAAATTTAAAGAGACCGCGCTAGGTGGGCTGGCTGTGAGTATCACGGAATGTTAGGCCTTCATGCTTTCTACCATTTTCCATTCACCGCTATCTTGTTTTTGCCACACATCGAGCGATTTTAGATACTGATTTTTGGGAGTCTCCGGGTCGACCTTTCTGATGTCGTATCCAATTTCGTTATAGGAATGATTTTCCAGATCCAATTGGAGTTCAGGGGGGAGGTCGCGCAATTTTTTTCGAATGACGATAGCGATCTTGCCCATCAAGACAGTAGGGCGTTCTTCTTTTTCGGGAAGTAAGTACTTTACCTTATCCGAAGCAATCAGCTTGGCAAGCCTGCGATTGGGTGGACCATAGGCACCGCAGATACAACCCATAATACGGCCTGACTCGGGGAAGCGTCTGAAGACAAAGATGCCAAAATTGATATTGGTGTCCATGAGTGTCGATCTTAATTCGTCCCGTTTGTTACTGATCAGGACTTCATTTCCATAGATGATGGCGCGCCTATATTGGGAGCTGCTTTCCGGACTGAACTTGCCTGCCGTGATAGCGGCAACCTGTGGAGGAACTTCCAAGGCATCGAAGGTGAATACGGGATCTTTGGAATCAAGAGGATACACCCAACGATGATCAAATCCCGAGGGGGTAAGGTGGTCCAGGCTATAGTGGGGGATTGTAAAACGCCTGGTTTCGGCAATGCGTTTCATTGTCTCGGAGCCAATCTGAAAACTGGAAGTGGCGGTGCTTCGATCCGTCACCAGCTTGTGCGTGTAACAAAAAGTGAGAGGTAGAGCGGGCAATGAATCGTTCAAATGATCCTGAAATGGCTCCACATCAAATATGGTAGCCATTACTTTTTCAGAAGCGTTGTTCACAAAGGGAGTGCCAACAGAAATAAGGGGATTGGTACTGCTCTCGGTATATTCAATCAGAGAATTCCAGGCGCGGCCGTTTATCTCATCCACAAGCTGTTCCATGGTTTGATTGGGTGCACGTTTACGAAAAATAATATCGCGCCAAACCACCCGAGTCTGCTTCAATTTTTCTGATTGAATAAATTCCATCATAGCCAATAGGTCATGCCGAGAGGCGGCCTGACCATAAAACTCGGTCGTAAAACGGGTTCCAAACAGGATATCGATGCGTTGATAGGAGCCCATGACGTCTATCAAGGATCGATTGGAGAAAAGAATAGGTTTGTTGGTCAGGTCTTGGGCGAAGACGTCTCCCATTACTTTATTTAACGCAGTCAAGAAATCAATACTGAATCTTTCCGTATTGCTGGTGGCCAGCAGGGGTAGTTTTTTACGGGTAACAATGGTGACTTTATCCCGTTGGTCCCAGGGGATGAGATCTAATTCTACGGCCGCTTTATTGAGTGCCGTCTCTACTTTGCCCCAGGAACGACCAAAATGATCATATAGATCCCTTAAACATTGCTGTAAGTAGTTTCCTATTCTATGCTCAGAAGACATAGTGCCTATCCTTGGTTCTCTCATGTTGTTTCAAATTGAAACATAAAAATGCAATAATTACAATGGATTCATGTCTAATTAATATTCGTTTCAATATGAAACAAATATCTTTAACTTATTAATATAAATAAAAAATTTAATTTAATAATTTCGCAGTATTGTCCTAGGCTTTAATAAAGCACGGGGCAGGTGTTTCAAAACGAGCGGAAAAATTTACTGGGGTTTAGGAGGTCGCTATGGAAAAAGTGTCACCCAATCTGGAGGCCATGATTGCGTTTTGTTCCAAGGTTACAGAACTACTAAAACAGCGCACAGCGCTGAAGCAGAGAGGAATACCAAGGTTACAAGTCACACGTACAGAGAGAAGAACGGTACCGGATAGACGTAGCTATATCGCTGGTTGTATCCCGTTGCGTAGATTGCGAAAGGGGATGTGGATTACTTTCACATTGAGAACAGGTTTAGGAGAGTTTCAGTTAATCGAATTGACTGATTCTTTATTGGTCAAAATCCATGAGGAGTTGGGAAAGGAATTGCGGCGCTATCGCTTTGTTTCCAAGTCAACGGGCATGACGGTTAGCGCAGAGAAGGCACTGGAACGTGCCATAGTCAATATCTGTACTCGACGAGGAGCAGGCCACGTTTGGAAACCCGTCTATCTTACTGAGGCTATCGCGCAACATTTAAATGACAATTTTTGTATTTTCTCGGCAGACAGACGAATCGTCAACGAACGAAGAAAGAGGGCTGCGCTTCTCGAGTTGGATTACACACTAGAGCCTAGCTAAGGCTAATAAACCAGGAAAAACGATTTTCTCATAGCAACCCCCCCTTAAGGCCTGCGGCATCTGACCGCAGGTTTTTTTTATGCTACATTGTCCAGTGTTGCGGTGCCAGATAGGTATCTAACCCCAATTCGATAACCTGAACGTTCGGCATCTCGGTAGTAACTGGCGTGCTGTACGTTGACGTTATCGATCATGGCAATTTCTCCCACTCCAAGAGGTTGGTCCCAGCGCTGCTCAAGAATTATTTTCCCAATTAACTCATCGACAAACTCCCTATCAAAGAGGAGTACTGAGTTGGAAATCCCTGTCGCGGTAAGCTGATTGATCTTGCCTTCTTTTATGGATTGGAGATGGTTGACTATATTGTGTATGAACAAGGTGGATGCGGTGCGAGGGTGTTTTTGTTCCTCGTCAAAAGGGTCGCGAGTATACATTGAATAGCGTTCTCGTTGCATCTCACTACGGTCGATGTGAAATTGCAGGTGCGGGAAGCGATTCCGATGTCCATAGGTGCGTACGGCTTCACCCAAATAGGCATTCTGAAAGGTTATCGGTCCCAGTTGCTCTATCAGTTCGCAAAGGCCTGGATTAATGGTTCGATGTTCATTGTAGAGGACGACTTCCAGTGGCTTGTCGAAACGGATAGTGAGGCCAAAGTGTTTAAAACAAAAAGCCACCTCTGAGAGTTGGCATTCTTCTTCCAGGCTGCCTCTGATCAGATCTTTGTAGTGTTCAATAACGATATCACGATAGTTGGGAATTATCAGGTTCGCGCTGTAGTTTGCTCCCCCCAATGACCCTGTCAGCGTTCGTTGGGGATTCGCTAACAGAGGCTCCAACCATTGTTTTCCCAGGTTGATATAAACAGACATGAGAACTCCAAAAACAACTGCTTCGCCTATATCGGACAAAACCTATGGCTTCTTAAATAGGGTCTAAAACATCATTTTTGTTCTGGAAATAGTTGAATTATTTCGCTGAAATATCAAATAGTAGCGCGAAGTTAAAAAGTAGCGACTAACTGGTGAGAACTATTCCTAAAGCAATTCAACGT
>JAOUPJ010000239.1 GCA_029879945.1 Gammaproteobacteria bacterium | reverse complement strand
GCGCACCGGCACACTGGTGCCCGCCGGCATATAGAGCATATCACCATGCCCTAACAACTGTTCCGCTCCCATCTGGTCAATAATGGTTCGGGAATCCACTTTGGATGAGACCTGGAAGGCGATACGTGTAGGGATATTGGCCTTGATCAATCCCGTTAAAACATCCACCGAAGGACGCTGCGTGGCCAGTATCAGATGTATGCCGGCTGCACGTGCCTTTTGTGCAAGACGGGCTACCAGTTCTTCCACCTTTTTACCCACCACCATCATCATGTCTGCCAACTCGTCCACCACCACGACAATGAATGGCATGGTGTCCAATTCAGGTGCCGTCTCACTGGGGTCGTCGGACTTGAACAGTGGATCGATCAGGGGCTGTTTATTTTCCTGTCCCTCTGCAATTTTTCGATTGTAGCCCGCTATATTGCGCACCCCGACGGTTGCCATAAGCTTGTAACGTCGCTCCATCTCCGCAACACACCAACGCAGGGCACTACTGGCCTCTTTCATATCGGTGACCACGGGCGCGAGAAGGTGGGGAATCCCCTGGTAAACGGACAGCTCCAGCATCTTGGGATCGATCATGATCAAACGCACATCACGCGGGCTGGCGTTATAAAGCAAACTGAGTATCATGGCGTTTAGCGCCACCGATTTTCCGGAACCTGTAGTCCCGGCTACTAATAGATGTGGCATGCGGCCCAGGTCTGCCACCACCGATTTGCCGCCGATATCCTTACCCAGGGCCAGTGTGAGTGGGGACTTCATGTCCGCACATTCGGCGGATTGGAGTATTTCCACCAATCTGACCATTTCCCGGTCTTCATTAGGAATTTCGATACCAATCACAGACTTACCGGGGATCACGTCGACCACCCGCACGCTGATCACGGAGAGGCTGCGGGCCAAGTCCTTGGAGAGATTGACGATGGTGCTGCCCTTCACTCCAGCCGCCGGCTGTAACTCATAACGCGTGATAACAGGCCCCGGATAGACCGCCACCACCTCCACGTCCACACCAAAGTCCTTGAGCTTCATTTCCACCTTGCGCGCCATGGCCTCCAGGGCAGCGTTGGATACGCGGTGGCGGTGTTCTTCCGGTTGATCCAGGAGACTGAGCGCAGGCAATTGCGTCTCACCCGGAGGAGCGGAGAACAGGGTCAGCTGTTTTTCTTTCTGCACACGGGGCGCAGGCTGCTTGGGAAGCTCGGCCAGCTTGCCAATTTTTGGTGTACGTCGCGTCGCGGCCTTACGAAGTTCTTCGGCCAGATTAATCTTGCGCGTCTCCGTGGCGGCCTTGGCAAGTCGTTTCTCTTTAAGCTGTTCGCGCCAACCCCGAATCAGCGTCGCCGATGCATCCACTGTTTTATGTATCAGTGCAAACCAGGACAGGCCGGTTAGCAGACTGATGCCGCCCAGTAGACAGGCAATGAGAAGAAGGGATGAGCCAGTGGTGTTCATGATGCCGACCAGTGCAGAGGCCAGCACATCGCCGATCACGCCGCCACTCCCGGCAGGAAAGGTATTGGCCTCTAAAGATAAATGCAAATAGGCCAGGGCCGGCCCGCTGCTCAGGCTCAAAATCAAACCCACGACTCGAACCGGGGTGGGATAGCGTTTGGTCTCCTCTTCCTCATACACCCGGTTTTTCTGCCACAGCCAAAGGGCCACCGTCGCCATAAACAGGGGAAAGGTGTAGGCAAAGACACCGAAGACAAACAGGGTCACATCGGCCAACCAGGCACCCAAAGACCCTGCTAGATTATTGATTTCATTTGAATTAGTAGTATGTGACCAGGCGCGATCGGTGTAGTCATAGGAAAGGAGTGCCAGGGCGACATAGAGGGCAGCAGCAGCGGCGAGTATCACCAGGGCCTCATTGAGCCCCCGCCTGCCACGTTCATTGTATTCTACGGTTCTAGCAGCACGCTTGCCGCTAGAAGCCTGACCAGCCCTTGATCTCAAGCCATTCCCTTTTTTCGTCCCTATCGAAACTGTGACAATGGGAACCCTGTACGGTTCCTAATCAGGCGGCCTTCACCAGGGATTGCAGCGCCGGATGTACCAGTTTGCCCTTGTCCACATTGATGCCCGCTTTTAAGGCCTCGTCCTTGCGCCAATCTTTGGCGGCCAATTTTAGCACATACGGGGTTACGCTTGCCGAAAGCGCTTGAGACGCCGTCCTGGGTACTGCACCCGGCATATTTGTTACGCAAAAGTGTATCACACCTTCTTCGATATACGTGGGGTCTTTGTAATTGGTAGGACGAGTGGTGGCGATACAGCCGCCTTGATCCACTGAAATATCCACGAGCACACTGCCGGTCTCCATATCGCTGACCATGGCCGAAGAGACCACATGCGGCGCCTTCGCCCCGACCAGGAGTACAGCCCCCACCAGCAAGTCCGCCTGGGCGACCATATCGTGGACCGCTGCCGGATAAGGATACAAGCCAGTCACATTCGGGCCGATATCCCGCATCTCAGCCAGGCGTTCCCGGTTGGTGTCAAACACAGTGACACGAGCCCCTAAGCCCGCCGCCATGCGTGCCGCGTTGCCACCGGCCACACCTCCACCAATCACCACCACGTGGCCACGGTCGGCAGCAGGTAGCCCCCCCCAAAAGCAGGCCCTTGCCGCCCTGTGGTTGATGCAGAAGATGGGTACCGACTTGCACCGAAAGCCTGCCAGCGATATCACTCATCGGCGCTAGCAGAGGCAATCTGCCGTGGTCCTCTACTGTCTCGAAGGCCACACCGGTTAGGCCAATGTCCAATAGGCGGGTCATCAAATCAGTCGCCGCCGCCAAATGTAAGTAGCTGAATAATATATGATCTTTACGCAGAAATTCGATTTCCGGATCGACAGGCTCCTTGACCTTAACAATCAACTCGGCCTTTTCGTAGACCGCCGTAGCATCCGGGAGCAGGCTCACGCCAGCTTGCACGAATTGGGCATCGGCATAGCCACTCTTGTTACCGGCCCCTTTTTGCACGAATACCTCGTGACCCGCCTGGACCAGCATGGAACAGGCCTCCGGAATCAGTCCGACCCGCCCTTCCATGGGCTTAATTTCACTCGGTATGCCTATACGCATGGTCTCTCCTTTACCCGGTCCGCGTCTTTGGTTACATTAAAGATATAATACCTTATCGGTCTAAGTTCAAAACTTATGCCATAGTTTCTAGTCATTTGGAGTAGATCATGAGCAATCCCCGACACTGTCGCCTATTAATCCTCGGTTCCGGTCCTGCTGGCTACTCTGCCGCGGTCTACGCCGCGCGGGCCAATCTAAACCCCGTTTTGATTACAGGAATTGAACAGGGCGGGCAGTTGATGACCACCACCGAGGTGGACAACTGGCCGGGAGACAACGAGGGCGTGATGGGGCCAGAACTCATGGAGCGTATGCGCAAGCACGCCGAGCGCTTCAAGACAGAAATGATCTTCGATCACATCAATGAAACAGCACTGAACGAAAAACCGATACGTCTCAAGGGTGATGCAGGGGAGTACACGTGTGATGCCCTGATCATTGCCACGGGTGCTTCCGCCAAATATTTGGGATTACCCAGCGAAGAGACCTTCAGAGGCAAGGGCGTGTCCGCCTGTGCGACGTGTGACGGGTTCTTTTATCGTAATCAAACAGTGGCGGTGATCGGTGGTGGAAACACAGCGGTGGAAGAGGCGCTATACTTGTCCAATATTGCGGCGCAAGTCATCGTGGTCCATCGACGTGACAAGTTCAAATCTGAAAAAATTCTTTCAGACCAACTCATGGAAAAGGCCAAAAATGGCAATGTGAGTATCGAGTGGAATCACGAACTGGACGAGGTCCTGGGCGACAACATGGGCGTGACAGGCATTCGAATCAAGTCTACCCAGGATGGAAGCACCAAAGAGCTTCCAACCATGGGCGTATTCATCGCCATCGGTCATTCACCCAATACGGGTATTTTTGACGGGCAACTGGAAATGGAACACGGGTATATCAAGGTCAAATCGGGATCACAAGGCAATGCCACCGCCACCTCTGTTCCGGGTGTCTTCGCGGCAGGCGATGTAGCAGACCATATCTACCGCCAAGCCATCACTTCCGCCGGAACCGGATGTATGGCAGCCCTGGATGCCGAAAAATACCTGGATGCCCTGGAGAATTAAGAACGGTCACTGAATCATGTCGCTAAATCGCCCCGCAATACCTGCCATTTTGCCAATCGATGACGATGACTATCCGTTCCCGGTGCCCGAACGGGCACTGAAAAATCCCAATGGCCTGCTTGCGCTGGGCGGTTCACTGAGGCCACGCAGGCTGCTCTCGGCCTACCGTCAGGGTATCTTTCCCTGGTACAGCGAGGGACAGCCTGTACTGTGGTGGTCGCCCGATCCCCGGCTGGTTCTGTTTCCAGAAAAAATCATTGTCAGACGCAGCCTGGCCAAGGCGATACGCAATCGGGGTTTCGAAGTTACCATAGATAGGGCGTTTACCCGCGTGTTGAGGGCCTGCGCAGAGCCCAGACCCGACCAGGATGGCACCTGGATCACGGCAGAAATTTTTGACGCCTACACCTTGCTACACTACAACGGGCTGGCCCATTCCTTCGAGACTTGGCTAGACGGTGAGCTAGTCGGCGGACTCTATGGAGTAAGCCTGGGAAAAGTTTTTTTTGGTGAGTCCATGTTTAGTAAAACGAGCGACGCATCCAAAGTGGCATTCGTTAAGGCTGTAGAATGGCTGAAAAGCTGGGGATATGAACTGGTGGATTGCCAGGTGACCACCGAGCATCTGCTCAGCTTGGGTGCCGAAGAAATTTCCAGATCCCGATTTTGTGCTTTACTTAGTCAATACGTGAATGAAACCGTTTCACCAGACGCATGGTTGAGAAGCGAGCATGGATAGATTCAACCCCGATCAACTCAGTTACAATCGCCTGAGATTTTTTGCCAGCACACCCCATGATTGCGGGTATTTCAAAAATCGTGAGGCCATGTCGCTATTCACCGATCCGGACTATCCCATGTCTCCGGCACTCTATAGCAAGTTGGTAGACATGGGTTTTCGTCGCAGTGGTGAACACGTCTATAGGCCTTATTGTAATCTGTGCAAGGCCTGCATGCCCTCGCGTCTGGATGTGTACAAATTTCGTATGAGTCGTTCGCAAAAAAGGACCTTCAACAAAAACCAGGATCTGGACATAAACCGCTTTCCCCCAACCTTTAATACCGAGCGATTCAAACTCTATAGACGATATGTATCCCAGCGCCATACCGGGGGTGATATGGATATTCCTGAACCCAGTCGCTATCAAAGTTTTATCAGCAGTTCCTGGTGTAAAACTGTCTTTTATGAGTACCGTCTGGGGGAAAAACTTCTGGCCGTCAGTGTGGTGGATATATTGAGTAACGGGCTTTCTGCTTTTTATACCTTCTTTGATCCGGACTATCGAGAGAGAGGGTTGGGGACCTATTCTGTTCTTTGGCTCATTGAAGAAGCAAAAAGGCTGGAACTGCGATGGATCTATCTGGGTTACTGGATCGAACACTGTACCAAGATGGAATACAAATCCAAATTTAAACCT
>JAOUPJ010000034.1 GCA_029879945.1 Gammaproteobacteria bacterium | reverse complement strand
AGGTCTGCCAGATTTTTTATTGTATTTTGATTCATACATTCCCCTTAGTAGAGCAGATGCTGCACCTGTAGATAAGACACCACAGGATGATAAAAAATGGGATTAATTACATAAGATGTCGGTAGTTGATTACGACCAAAACGAGTGGGTTCCAAAAGCCGTATGTGTCGCAGATACTCCAGACGACTGCGGCTATTAAATGGATTGATATTAAATATGCGAGCGTGCTCCTGCGCCGTCATCTCGCCATGACTCACGATTTCACCCAAAGTAAACAGATATAATCTGTCCAACTCAGAAATAAATCCCGTATCGATATGAACACAGGGAGAGATTTCGATGTGTTCTTTATCTGAGCTGTATTTTGCGGAATAGAGCCAATAATAAAGGGCCGCCTTCATATTACCGCCACTGATTTCGAACAAATCATCGAAATACAGTTCATTTAATATGCGCTGTACCGGCTCCGATCCAAGTTCTTGCTTTTTCAACAGGGCATTGACTTTACTATTATCCAAACCCTCAGCGGTAAAAAGTACGGGATACTGCGAGCTTCTTTGACGCAGCAACAAGGCATCTCGCAATTCAGTTTTGTTGTGAAAGTCCACCCTGATCTGGTGGGTGAAATAGCGTTGGGCATCAAATAGATAACTTAGCCTTAACCAAGGATAATACTTGAACGATATGGCCCATAAAAAGCGGGACCGGGTAGCAAGTACGATATACAGAAAGGCGTACGGAGCGCGTCGAATACCGATAGTTCGAAGCAACAGATTGTGCGCGTTTTCAACGAAAATCACCTGTCTTGGCAGTTGTTGTAACGCACTGACCAAGTCATCGAGCGAGTCGAATTCGTCTTTAAGATCAAATTCTGAAACAAAAAGTCTAATCACATCCGCCTCAGAACTGAGCCTCTCACTTAAAGTGATTCGTACTATCTCCGTTTTGTCTTGAATTTCCTCCTCCAACCCGCTTAGCAGGGTCTTTTTACCACTGCCTTCTTCACCAACAATCGCAACAGAGGTTTCACTCCCTTTTTCCCAACGGTGATAGATATCCAGGAACTGGCTTTGTTGGTCCTCAAACCATAACAACAAATCCTGGTTGATTAACGGCTTCTGACTGAAGAGTCTTCGATAGATACTTGGCAGATTTCGAGTTGAGGCAGAAATTTCCTCACTCGTTGGAAGCTCAGTCAACTGTAACAAGACTTCCTGAGACGAATGCCTGCTCTGGATGCGTCGACGAAAATCAGTTAGCTCTGACCATAAGTACTCTATTGCTTTGGCCGATTTTTCTATCGCTTCCTTTAGTGAGGTGCGAACATTTTTCAATCCCCTCTGCAAGGAGGCACCGACCTGACTTCCAGGGTAGGCCTCTTCTATGACCGGGGTTTCTTTTAATTCAATAATGCGCGTCACTTGCGTTTTCACACCACCGAGTGCGCGCTGGCTTTCCTTTGCCAGATCCCGCTGCACTTGCTGAAAAAAAACGCGATAGTTATCTATCACCACGGTAAATGATTCTGCGGCCTTGTCCAGACCGTCTAACACCAGTTGCTCTGATTCATGCAGCCTGTCTGAGAATTCTTTCAGGCTCAGGCTATTGGCGTTTTCAAAAACCTCATCAAATTCGCCCATGAGTTGTTCGAGATTGAATCGAATGGCTCGCCAGGTATCATGGAGCGCACTGTTGAATGTCGCGTGCACGTCCACATGCTGCTGTTTCAATCCACTGATTTTGCTATTACCTCGATCAAGAAAATGTTGCGCCACGATGGCCGCCAAGGGAATGTCCACTACCCGCAGTTGTTGCTTGAGTTGCCTTGAGGCCTTGTTTAGCGCACTGATGTCTGGCTCCGCATCAGGCCCTGTACAACAGGCGGCAAATAGTTCGTTCTCAAAGGCACTATAGATGGTTTCGCCGGAGGCAATCGGTTCCAGGGTATAAAAACCTACAACCACCCCAACGCGTTCGGGTGCGGTACTGGCGAGCCGATGATAGAGCGAGAACATTCGCTTGAAAAACTCGTCGATTAGACCTCGTTCCGGCATCAGCGGTCCCAACACGGATTCGAGCTGAGGCTTAACGTTCTTCCCCAGACGTCTCAGAACCCGAAACATCCGCGCCAGCGCTGCCCGAACCTGGTTTTTGTCGACACTCGTCGCCTCTTTGAGTTGTCGCAACTCGGCAAGCAACACCTCCCTGGTCTTCAGAATCTGTTCCGCCAGCTCGTCCAATTCATGCATTGAGTCTGTGAAAAGCGCAGTCAAGCTCTGGTAGATATACTGGTCCAAGTCCCCAAGCTCTCTTTCCATCTCCCCGATAAAGGAAAGCGCCTGCTCAATCTCGCAGGGTGTGGACAGAAAGCTGTCTTTCTCCGCGATAGATTTCAAACGGGAATGACATGGTGGTGGCTCGGTTTTTACGGCACTTTCTCGGCGAGGAAGGAGCAGAAGTTCTGGCATTTAGATCTCTTTGTAGTCTAGTCAAAAACAAAGGCCCATCGGGGCATTATACTCCCAACTCATTTTAGCAGTCACCGGATTATTAGTGATCTCGCGTTGTTTTGCTATGGGAAAATAGTACAGCAGCCAGCTTGGACATTACTGTGTGGAATGGTCAAAGGGTATATTGAAATGTTAAAGAGCCTCCAACAAACTTCAATCTTCTCTCTTGTTTGAGTGTAGTGCACTGCAGGCAGTGACTAAGGGTTTAACTAAGTCATCAGGTTCTCACAAGCTATCACGAACAGTATTCGCAATAATTTTTAGACTTTCTCTAAGAGTCACTCTATGTCAAGTTGAAGTCTATATCGAGCCCCCTAGTGGGTTAATCGAAATAGACTGTTTATATTGGATAAAAATCAGAAGACAATCCGAATTTAGAATACCCCTCATTCCAGCTCTCCCCTCAACTCTCAAGGTATCGGGATAAAAAAATGCAGACATATTTACTATCCGCTTGGCTAAATTCCAGCTAGAATGGAACCGCGTTCCGCGCACATTCTCGTTTAGAAGGGGTTGAGAATACATGACTTACTGCGTCGCCATTTCCACAAAAACTGGGCTAGTTTTCTGCTCAGACTCACGCACTAACGCCGGGGCAGACATGTTGTTTTCCCACAGTAAAATGCATGTCTTTAATCCCGGACCCGATCGCATGTTTGTCATACTTACAGCTGGTAACCTGGCTACCACCCAGGCAATCATCAGTCGCATTGAAGATGACCTCGAAAACCCTAGCGCCAAGAATAGCCTTCTAAACTGTGACAAAATGGCCGACGCAGCAAAATATGTGAGCCAAGTCAGTCGGGAAGAGCAGTCCCAGGCACAAGCGGCTACCGCCGCAGCCAGTGTGGACACATCCGCTTCTCTCATTCTTGGCGGTCAAATAAAAGGTGCTCCACCCAATATCTATCTGATGTATTCCGCTGGAAATTTCATCAGCGACTCGGATGAAACCCCGTTTCTTCAAATTGGCGAAAGCAAATACGGGAAACCGATCCTGGATCGTATACTTACACGTAGGACCTCTCTGGAAGACGCAGCTCGATGCGCTATTGTCTCCATGGACTCCACTGTCAATTCCAATGCGACCGTAGGCCCCCCTATCGAAGTTTTGGTCTATGAAAATAACAGCTTTGAAAGTGACCACTACATTCGCATGGAAGAAGACGACGAGTATCTGCGAGAAATCCGTCAAAAATGGAACGAATCTCTCAACAAGGCCTTTGCCGCCCTACCAAAATTTGAATGGGAGCGACGCAGCCACACTACCAGTCCGAGCAATGTTTTACCCATGAATCTCGATACCACCCATAACAACTAAGATCTCCGAGGGGCACAGTGTCCATCCGTGTTGCGATTCACCATAATACGGTATACGAGTTTGACCGTTCAGTGATGCTTTCACCTCACTTGGTTCGCTTACGACCTGCTGCCCATTGCCGTACCCCTATCTTAAGTTATAGTCTCAAAGTCTTTCCGGAAAAACACTTTATCAACTGGCAGCAAGATCCATTTGGGAACCACGTCGCCCGTTATGTCTTTCCGGAAAAGACCCGGAAACTAAGCATCGAAGTAGAACTAATTACCGAGATGACCGTCATAAACCCCTTCGACTTTTTCGTTGAAGAGTCCGCAGAACGATGGCCATTTCGTTACGACGAAGACCTAAAGCTACAACTACAACCCTACCTCACAATAAGAGAAGAAGGACCGCTGCTTAGAGATTGGGTGGGCTCTGTGAATCGCGAGCCGGTGCAAGTGGTAAACTTTCTGGTGGAACTCAACCAAAGACTGCAATCCCAAATCGGCTATCTGATACGAATGGAGCCAGGCGTGCAACGCTGTGAGCACACGCTTGAAATTGGTACAGGATCTTGCCGGGATAGCGCCTGGTTGTTGGTGCAAATTCTACGTCACCTCGGTTTGGCCGCACGCTTTGTCTCAGGCTATCTGGTACAGTTGACTGCGGACGTCAAAGCGCTCGACGGCCCGTCAGGTACCGAGAAAGACTTCACCGATCTGCACGCTTGGGCGGAGGTCTATATACCAGGCGCTGGATGGATAGGACTAGACCCTACCTCAGGGCTATTTGCCGGTGAGGGACACATTCCTCTTTCCTGCACGCCGGACCCCGGTGCCGCTGCCCCTATAACCGGGATGGTGGACCCTTGTGAAACAAGTTTCTACTTTGAAAACAAAGTCACCCGCATCCATGAAGACCCTCGTGTCACGAAACCCTATACCGAAGAACAATGGCGCGAAGTCATGTCCCTAGGTCAACGCGTCGAGAAAAAGCTCATCGAGCAGGACGTGCGCCTGACCCAGGGAGGCGAACCGACCTTTGTCTCAATTGATGACGTGGACGGAGCCGAATGGAATACGGCAGCACTTGGCAAACAAAAGGAGCAATTAGCGAGAGCGCTTCTAAGCAGACTCGGTCAACGCTTTGCTTCAGGCGGCTTACTCCATCATGGCCAAGGTAAATGGTATCCCGGCGAAGAGCTGCCCCGATGGGCCTATAGCTGCTATTTTCGTAACGACAAACAAGCCCTCTGGCAAACCCCGGAACTGCTGTCACCTTTAAAACCTCAAGGCTATGGGATTGCTGAGGCACGCCACTTCATACAGGTGTTAGCGAAAACTTTAGGGACGGGTGATCGCGGTATCGCTGCGGCCTACGAAGATGCAGCCCATTATCTAAGACAGGAGTCCAGCCTGCCGATCGACCTGGACCCGCGCACCGCCAATCTTAAAGATCCGTTGGAACGCCGACGCTTGGCTCGCATTCTCAATCAAGGTTTGGATGAAATTACCGGCTATGTATTACCCCTAAACTGGTCGCACGAGTCGAACGGGTGGCATAGTGCTCCCTGGCCATTGCGTAAGGAACGCTTGATATTGCTACCCGGTGATTCACCCATGGGCTTTCGCTTACCCCTGGACTCGATTCCATGGAAATCCAGTCGGAAACGTATCACCCCACCCCGCGATCAATTTGAAAAACTGAACCCCCTGATTTCTGCCAGTGAAGTGGCAAAGCGCTACTCTCTGTTTGAGCCCGCACCGACCCAAACTGTACAAGCGCAAACCTGGATGGATGAAGATGACTTGTCGGAAACCATACCGCACACGGCACTGTGCGTTGAACCACGAAATGGGCGGCTTTGGATTTTCCTGCCGCCATTTAGCCACCTTGAACATTGGATAGAACTCATCGGTGCCTTGGAGGCCACAGCGCTGAAATGCAAGCTCGCCATTGAAATCGAAGGATATGAACCACCAGCCGATTCGAGGCTAAACAAACTGGCGGTAACACCAGACCCTGGGGTTATTGAAGTCAACATTCATCCCGCAAAAAACTGGTCGGAACTCGTAGAAAACACGGAAACGCTATACGAAGAAGCGAGGCAAACGCGCTTAGGTACAGAAAAATTCATGATCGATGGTCGCCACACAGGAACCGGTGGCGGTAACCATGTCACCTTGGGAAGCTCCACACCTTCAGACAGCCCATTTTTAAGACGACCCGATTTACTCGGAAGCCTGGTACTCTACTGGCAGCACCACCCCTCCTTGTCCTATCTATTTTCCGGCCTCTTTATTGGGCCTACCTCGCAAGCCCCAAGGGTGGATGAAGCACGTGACGATGCGCTCTACGAATTGGAGATTGCCCTCCAACAACTCACGTGCGGTGAAGTGGCAGAACCTTGGCTGGTAGACAGACTGTTCCGGAATCTACTGGTAGACCTTACCGGAAACACCCATCGTGCAGAGTTCTGCATAGATAAGCTCTACAACCCAGGCGGCGGCGCTGGACGCCAGGGGTTGCTCGAGTTCCGCGGATTTGAGATGCCTCCACACTGGCGCATGAGTGTGGTTCAGATGCTATTGCTACGTGGTCTTGTAGCCACTTTTTGGGACAAGCCCTACCGAGGTCGACCTAGGCGCTGGGGAACCAGTTTGCACGACCGTTTTATGCTCCCTCACTATGTAAGACAAGATCTGGATGACGTCATACAAGATCTGAATTCTGCAGGTCTTGACTTCGATATCGCATGGTTTAATCCATTTTTTGAGTTTCGCTTTCCTCATTATGGTGAAATTCAGCACCAAGAAATGGTTCTTAAACTGCGTGGCGCTATCGAACCGTGGCACGTATTGGGTGAAGAAGTCACCTCACAAGGAACAGCCCGTTTTGTAGACTCATCGGTGGAACGTTTAGAAGTAACAGCAGAAAACTTTAATCTTGAGCGCTACGCCATAACGTGTAACGGTCGCCGCGTGCCTCTGCAAAGAACAAGAGTAAATGGAAAATATGTCGCTGGCATACGATTCAAGGCCTGGCAACCTCCCTTCGGTCTGCATCCACGCCTGCCCAGCGATGCCCCTCTGGTATTCGATATCGTCGATTTGGCCAATCAAAGAAGCATCGGCGGGTGCACTTATCATGTTGCACACCCGAGTGGCCGTAACTATGAAACGCTTCCTATCAACGCGAACGAGGCCGAGGCACGACGCATTGCACGCTTTTGGGATCACGGCCACACTCCCGGGCCCATCCATCTTTCCGATGAAATAGTGAACCCCGAATTTCCTTGCACACTGGACCTACGGTTCCGTCCATAGTTTACCATCTAATACGGCTACAACATCCCGGACAATATGGTCGCGATTCCAAGAAAAGCGAAAAAGCCAACTACGTCGGTAATCGTAGTCAAGATGATTGAGGATGATTGAGCAGGATCTTGTCCCAAGGACGAAAGCATAACGGGAATAATTACTCCAGAAAACGCAGCAGCCACCATTGCGAGTATCATAGAAGATGCTGTGACCAACGCCAGGCCTACGGATGAGCTCCACACCAAGACACCGGCAGCAGTCACTAAAGCGACAGCAATGCCATTAATAAATCCGGCTCCTACTTCCTTGCGAGCCACGCGGAGCCAGTGACTTGTACCAATCTCTCTCAATGCCAATCCGCGCATGGTAACAGCTAAAGCCTGCGCCCCAGTATTTCCCGACTGACCTGCTACCACGGGCAGCAAAACGGCTAGAGCAGTAAATTTTGCAATGGTGCTCTCAAACAAGCCCACCACTGCCGCCGCGAGAAAAGCAGTTAACAGGTTGATCATAAGCCAAGGCAAGCGCTTTTGCACAACAAATCCAATCCCCGATAGTGCCCGTTCTTCACGACTGGCTCCAACCATAGTGAGTATATCGGCACTGCTTTCCTCACGCACCGCATCCATCAGCGCATCATAACGAATAATCCCTATTAAGCGACCGTTCACATCTACTACAGGCAAATCGGTAACTCGATGCTGATCCAGTTGTTCGACAACTTCCTCTCGCGTGGCTGTAGCTATCACGGTTGCTGGCACAGCCTGCGTCAATTCAGACAATATTGCTGTCGGCTTGGCCAAAGCTAATTTATGAAGCTCCACCATGTGACACAATCTACCTTCACTATTGATGAGATAAATTTGTCGTGTAAAGCGAGGTTTGAATTTTCGAATTCGACGTAGCGTTTCGCGCACGGTCAGAGATTCGTATAACGGCAAAAAATGAGGATCCATTAAAGCGCCCGCACTCTCGTCAGGATACTGAATAAGTGTATTCAATTCACGTTTTCGAGCACGATCAATCAATGTCCACAAGACCAGTTTTTCGTCTTCCGTAACTCTCACTAACACTCTTGCTAGATGAACAGGATCGGCATTTTGCATAATCTTTACCCGATCTTCTTCTGGTAGCTGCTGTAATGCGAAGACTGCATTCTCTATCGTTAAACCATTCCAAAGCGACGCCAATTTTCCTGTCGGTCTCCCTCTCAGTAGAGTTAACATTTCATCTTTGGGTAATTGATTGATGGTGTGAAGCGCGTGAACCCGGTGCCTGCGCAAAAAGGCGTCATTCAATGCTCTAATTACGATGTCTGCTTTAGCGCTCATGATTTATTTTGTTTATTACTGATGGCCATACTTAAAAACGTTTCGAAAAGATGAACTAAACTCAACCAGTAGGTCACACCAAGCGACACAATACGGTCCGTGGAATCAGGACTCGATATCGTTTTATCTGAGTAGATTTCATAGAGAACAGTGTATTCCAGCAAGCCCACAAGGGTATTGTCACGTTCAACCACTGGCATTTTTCGCCACTGTTGCCAGGCAGGATGGGTGAGCAATGCCTCAGCGGGGGCGTGTGCGGACAACATCGGGACGCTATGATTCATTAGCTCACCTAAATGAGCCTGCTGATTAGAGGTCAGTAATTTCCCCAGTTCAACAGCTCCCACGAGCCGGTGCTGATCATCCACAATATAAATTTCGCTATCGCGCATCTGTTGCATTCGGGAAATAGCTCGTATCGTATCGACCACAGTTGTGTCAGCCGGAAACATTTTTACATCAAGAGTCATCAACTCGCCAATTGAAGCTGAAGAATAATTAGACAAACGTTTCAGTTGGCGGTGATTTCGATCCGGAAGGTGTTCAGAAAGTCTTTTTTGACATTCGTTTGAAAAATGCCGATATATTCGAATTGCCTTTGTCAGCGGCATTTTAACAATTACATCGGCGGCTAGAAGGGGCGACATGGCTGCCAAACAAGCAGCAGAATTCTTTGGCATCATAGCAATAAGCACGGGTGTAATTTTACTACTCGGCAATTGGTTTAGAAGTTCAGCAACATCCTGTACTGTCAACTGCTCCAACACCCTCGCTACATCTTGCGGGAACTCGTCTATATAGGCAATTGAAAGTGACTGATCCAGAGACACTCACTATTCCTTTTTCTCAACAATCATCGTAATTTCTTCATCAAATAACTTGGCAGGAACATCCACCGTTCCATTCTCTGTTTCAATCATTACGCGAGAAAGGGTAATACTCGATACCAGTCCTTCTACATCTCCAATACGAACCCGATCACCTACTTGATAATGCGTTCGCAGTTGATTTGCGGCGATCATATTACTCACATGTGTTCTAGCCCCCAAACCCAAAGCCAATGCAATACCACCAAGAATTGTTGCTAAAATAATACCCGCCACCACGGAAAGAAAAACGATATCAAAACCAATCTGGTCTATGCCGATGATGATCGCGATTAGTAAAATAACAAGTTGTGCACTACGCCCCAGAAGATCACCGTGTGAAATACCCGATGTTTCTGCGGCAGTAGTGACCAATTGCCGTGCTAGCGAGCTCAGCACAAAACCAAACAATATGATTAACAGTCCACCAATAGCCAAGGGCAAATAGGCAAGAATTTCTTTCAACCAGATACCGAAGTATCCAAGCCCAAGAATTTCCACGGAGACTGCAGTAAAAATAAGTAGCACTAACCAAAATACAAACTCACCAATTATACGTGTCGGTGAGCGTCTTGGCTGGTGGAGATATTCAAGTCCGTCCTTCGATGTAAAACGTTGCCAGAGCTGGTCCAAACTGCCAACAGCATGCACCACCAAGCTGCGCAACAACCTCGCTACGAGCCAACCAATTAAAATTACTACAATGGCGAGAAATACTTTCGGCAAATACTCCATGGCCTGAGTCGAAATGGACTGAACCGCCCGGGTCATTCCATCCAAAGTAGGCGCACTATCATTCATTTACGTTTCCAACCATAAAAAAATAAGGTAATTACAATAGTTTCAGTCTTCATTCAGTAGCACTAATTCAGTTTCAATAGCCCTCTATCTAACTAAAGTATACTTCCAAAACATAGCAATGCGAAACCTCGCAGATTGCCAAAACGCTATTGCAATACTTACTTTGAATGTTACCTAAAGCGCTAGAGAACGTTTAATCAAAGTTGTAGACCAACATATCGAGCTATAGCAGAATGAATGAATCGAAGCTTGTTTTTGACTATTGGAGTAATAACAAAGGGGTAGGCGTCAGACAGGCCAAGACTGCGATTAACTTCGTTTAGGCTGGCCGAAAATCTATCCCAAAGCAACAGTAGTTGCTCGAAATCCCCTTGCTCAGAAAATTGTTCAATTAGACGATGCGCAGTGGCCGTTTCCAAAGTATCTGCCATATGGAGATAGTGCGCAAAACACTCCGCCCAATCCTCTGCTGGATGGGCCGAAGCATATGCACTGATATGGCTTTGCTCCCAGCCAGGCAATGGACCACGTGCGTAATAGTTTTTTAGCGCTTTCTCATATGCAGTATCCACATCACCAAATATCTGGCCAAAGCCTTCTCTATCACTTACAATCAGCTCAAAATAGTAGTGGCCCACCTCGTGCCGCATGTGGCCAAGCAGGGTTCGGTAACGCTCGCCCACATGCTCTCTTTGCCAGACACGCTGCACATCATCCGCTTCTAAAATATTTATGGTAATCACGCCATCGCGGTGGCCTGTCGTAATAAACTTCTGAGCAACATCCGAGTTACTTCTCTGGTCCTCCAGAAAGTCAAAACATAGACCCCGGCTGTATCCTCGAACGGGGGCTTCTAGAGGTAAGTGTAGATCCATGAGCCCAATCAACAAGCGTCTTTTTGCCTGTTCGAGTTTGGACCAGCGCAGTCGATTCTCTGGCTTTGCCAAATCCGGTATCGTTCGATTTAGACGACACACCGAACAAAGGGCGTGGGTGTCGCTGATATCGAGTACAATGTTACACACATCGTAGCCTTCCCGATTCGCGCAGTGTTTAACTAATTTATTTTGTGATTTTATTTCCCATGCGTCACCCGCTGCTACAAGGGTTACCATTGCCGCAGCACTCACAGAATAGGCCACTAGCTTGTGGCAGCGCATGCACAGCCTGTTTTCTAAAAAAATTTCCTGTCCACAGTCACAGTAAAAGCGCCGCATTTAGTAATGCATCCCCAGTTTATAGAAAGTAAGTATTTGCGATGCTAGCATGCAAATTGCTGATCCCTTCCTGCAACTCATCAATATATTGGTGCAGCTCTGCACGTCGCAGTTCATTAACGTCAACCGTCTCCAACTCTTTCGTCAAGAGTTTCAGCTTCTGTTGAATTTTTTCTGAATTGTGCAATACCGCCAAGCAGGCTTTCACCTCCTCAAGACAATGCTTAATTGATCTGGGAAATTCCCGATTCTGCAATAAATAACGCAACACAGCGCTTCCGCTTATACCCACCAAGCCCTGTTGTCGATAGGCTTGAAACGCATTTAGCGATTTGAGTACGCCTATCCAGCGCACAGTAGCAAATGCAGGATTTATCTCCCCCTCATCCGGTAACAGTTGTGCAGCTGCCACATCGAGTATACGACTACTCATATCAGCACGCTCCAGATTCCTTCCAATTCGTAGAAACTGGTAGGCCTCATCATGTGGCAACGTTCCCATGGTAATACCAACCATGGTTTGACATCCCTGAATCAACTCGCTGGTAAAATCGTTTCGTTTTCTGCGACCAACGGCACCTTGGGCATATTCATTCGCAAAGTGATAAAGCTCATTTGCCTGTTCCCACATTTCATAGGGAATAATGTCTCGGGAGACGCGGGCATTCTCACGGGCTGCAACAATGCAGTTAACAATTGACCCCGGGTTGCGTTTATCGGCAATCAGATACCTCATTACCGAGCGTTCATCCTGGTTATCTTGATACAACTCTTTGTATTGATTTTCAGCACCGAAAACAGGAATGAGCTCATACCACTCTACATCCGCGTTACGCGGTAGATCCAATAACAGGTTACTGGTGCTATTAATCAGACGCGCTGTGTCTTCGGCCCGCTCCAAATAGCGCGCAGTCCAATAAATGTTTTCTGCGACCCGAGAAAGCATCACTTAGCGTCCTCCAGATCTATCACCCACGTGTCTTTACTCCCCCCACCTTGGGATGAATTAACGACCAGAGACCCCTCTGGAAGCGCTACGCGACTAAGACCACCCATGGTTGTGTAGAACCCCTTACTTTGCAGGGTAAAGGGACGTAAATCGACATGACGCGGACCGACGCGACCGTTTTCAATCAAGGTAGGAACGGTAGACAGATGCAGAGTAGGTTGAGCGATATAGTTTCTGGGATCTTCCTCTATCAGTTTCGCAAACTGTTTCAGTTGTTTTTTTGTGGCTTTGGGCCCGACCAACATCCCGTACCCTCCCGACTCGTTGGCAGGCTTCACAACCAATTCATCCAGATGGTCCAGAACATAAGAGCGATCATCTTCCCTCATACAAAGATAAGTTGGCACATTCGGAATAATTGGCTCTTCATTCAGATAATATCGAATTAGTTCCGGAACAAAATAGTAGACAACTTTATCGTCCGCGACGCCCGCGCCCGGCGCGTTAGCAATTCCGACGTTACCTTTACGCCAAGCGCGCATTAATCCCGGCACGCCTAAAGTAGAGTCTTTACGAAAAACTTCTGGATCCAGAAAGTCATCGTCAATACGACGATAAATCACATCGACCCGTTTGGGGCCGTATATCGTTTTCATATAAACACAATCATCCGCCGCCACTAATAGATCGCAGCCCTGAACGAGCTCAGCACCCATCTGTTGCGCCAAATAGCTGTGTTCAAAATACGCAGAGTTATAGATCCCCGGGGTCAGCACCACCACCTCTGGGGTATCGCCCTGCCTCGGGGAGAGGGCAGCCAGCATCTCAAACAGCTTGGTGGTGTAGTCGTCGATGGGTAAGATTTCTATGTGCTCGAACAATTCGGGAAAGACACGCTTCATCACATGTCGGTTTTCCAGCATGTAAGAAACACCCGAAGGCACTCGAAGGTTATCTTCCAATACGTACTGGGTTCCATCGCCACCACGTACCAAGTCGGTTCCGCAGATATGGGCCCAGACACCGAATGGTGGCGAAATTCCCTCGCACTGTTTCCGATAATTTCGCGCACCGGCCAAAACCTCTCCAGAAAAAACGCCATCCTTAACCACCTGTTGCTCATGGTAAAGATCATTTATAAACATATTCAATGCTTTTAAGCGCTGTTTTAGCCCAGTTTCGGTAACTTTCCAGTCTTTGCTGGCAATCAAACGAGGTATGAGGTCCATCGGCCAGGCTCGATCAATGTTACTGCCTTCGCTATAGACTGTAAACGAAATGCCCAGAGCCTTGATTGCCAAATCGGAGGCCTGCTTCAGTTCTTGAACTTCCTCACTGGTGAGACCGGAAAAATAGCGACAGACTTGTCGTGCGATGCGCCGTGGATTACCCTTTTTTGAGATAAACTCATCATAGCCGTCCAGCGGGCCATAATTCGTAAAATCGATAGACATACAGTCCCTCTTAGTCTGCTCAAACTATAATAAGCCGAGAGTTCTCTCCAGTATACGCCTCCAATAGTGCGTTGAATATACCGTTTTCGCTTGATTGGTATTACACATTAGCGAGTAAAACGGAGTATGGGTTCCTTATCGCACACGATGAGTGCAAGAGGAGAGGCATCACACAATAGGAGCTTGCCGTGTACGGAACATTCCCTGCACAATTGCTTTTTAAACTTCTTTCGTTCTACCATTGGGGATAGACAGCCAGAATACTCTTGAGGCCCAGCACAATCCGACACTCTAAAAGTGTTAGTGGATATTTTTACAGAATCTAACATTTCCCAGGACCGGCATGTACGAACAAATTTCCCATTCGCTCTTAAACGAAATACTCAATAACCTCAAAACTGACATTAGTAAAAAGGATTTGCGTCATTTTTACACGCGTCTTGGCGCAAATTATTACGCGATTCATTCCCTGTTTGAAACACTTTATGGCGGCAGAGAAGATTTCAAACAGCAGGCGCAACACCTGGTCGAAACCATGGCCCGAAAATATATCGAACGCCCGGATCATTTGAAAGACCTCGATAGTGAGCGCGAAAAAGATCACAACTGGTTTTTGCACCAAAAGTGGGTCGGTATGGCACTCTATAGCAATGGCTTTGCTGGCAACCTCAACGGCGTAAGGGAGCACCTCGCATACTTTCAGGAATTGGGTATAAACCTGGTTCACATCATGCCGATTATGTATTGTCCTGAGGGACGCAGCGACGGCGGTTATGCCGTCAGTGATTTCAGAGAAATTGATTCGCGAGCAGGCACCCTGGAAGACCTCGAACACTTAGCCACCGATATGCGTTCTCGTGATATCTTATTGGTGCTGGATATCGTCGTCAATCACACCTCAGACGAGCATGAGTGGGCGCAACACGCGCGAAATGGCGACCCTGTTTATCAAGATTACTATTACACCTTTACAAGTCGAAACGTACCCGACATGTTTGAACAAAGCATGCCCGAGATCTTTCCCGAGACTTCCCCAGGAAATTTTACTTGGGACGAAAAAATGCAACGCTGGGTAATGACTGTATTCAACGATTACCAGTGGGACCTCAACTACAGCAACCCCGCAGTTCTGATAGAGATGCTGGATGTTATACTCTATTGGGCCAATAAGGGCGTAGACATATTGCGTCTTGATGCGGTGGCATTTTTGTGGAAGAAAATAGGCAGTACCTGTCAAAATGAACGCGAAGCCCATTTGATCCTGCAGCTATTGAAAGACTGTTGCCAAGTGACGGCACCAGGCGTGCTCTATATCGCAGAGGCCATTGTAGCGCCGGTAGAAGTCACCAAATATTTTGGTGAAGATGCGGTGATCGCCAAGGAATGTGAAATTGCCTACAACGCCACACTCATGGCCTTATTGTGGGACTCTGTCGCTACAAAAAACGCCAAGCTACTAACATTGGGGATCAAGAATCTTCCAGTTAAACTGGAACGTGCAACATGGCTCAACTATGTGCGATGTCACGATGATATTGGCCTGGGATTTGATGATAGGGATATCTTCGCCGCGGGTTATGAACCTGTAAACCATCGAAAATTTTTAATCGATTACTACACTGGCAAATTCGATGAATCTCATGCACGTGGTTTGCCCTTTGGACAAAACTCAAAAACGGGAGACGCTCGCATCTCAGGTTCTTTAGCCTCTCTCGCTGGACTGGAACACGCCATTCGATCAGGCGATCAAAAAGCAATAGAAGATGCCGTTAAAACCATACTGTTATTGCACAATGTCATCATGTCTTTTGGTGGCATACCTTTGATTTATTACGGCGATGAAATCGGCACTCTCAATGAAATGGAGTTTCAAAGCGACCCGAATAAGGCTGGCGATTCGCGCTGGATGCACCGACCAACCATTGATTGGAAAAGGGCTGAACTGAGGAATAAACCTGGCACGACTGAATTTGCGATATTTAGCGCACTTAAGAGAATGATCGCTGTTCGAAAAGAGATATCTGTATTCGAAGATTACAACAATCGTGAATTGATTGACGTAGAGAACCCCCATCTATTTGTCTATGCTCGGTATAATCAAATGAAGCCGACTGAAAACGTATTCATCGTTTCTAATTTTAATAACCAAACACAATACTTGGAGTTGTCCCACATATTTTCGGGAACCGAAATGGCCCACAAACGCCTGGTTGATCTCTATTCGGGCCAAAGTCCGGATTTATTCAAAAAAACCTTGGTCGTTCCGGCATACGGTTTCTACTGGCTGAGAGAAATGATATAACTGAGAAGTGAACGCCCTGTTAATGATCTGGGGCAATCTTACTTTCCCTTCCATTGAATCTGATATAGATCATGTCTTCTATCGCGTAAGTTTTGAACGGTGCCACTATTCCTGGCTGTTGTCAGTGTTTCTAAACGCAAATCTGCAAACGCTACCATTTCCACATTCGGTGTCGTGTCTGCTGCAATTCCGTCACGAGCAAATGGAAAGTCACAAGGCGTTAGTATACAGCTCTGTGCGTATTGAATATCCATATTAGAAACATTTGGTAGATTACCCACATTACCGGACATTACAACATACACCTGATTCTCAACCGCTCGTGCTTGACAACAATATCTTACTCGCAAATAGCTCTGTCGCTCGTCTGTACAAAATGGCACAAATAAAATCTGTGCCCCTTGATTAGTAAGGTGCCTGGCCAATTCCGGAAATTCCGAGTCATAACAGACTAGAACACCGATTGGGCCACAATCCGTTTCAATGGCCTTAAGTGAGTTTCCACCCTCAATGTTCCACCAATAGACTTCATTCGGCGTGGGGTGAATTTTTGGCTGCTCATGGACGCTGCCATCCCGCAAAAACACGTAGGAAATGTTTTCCACCCGCCCACTGGCAACTCGAGTTGGGTGCGAACCACCAATGATATTTATATTGTGCCGCAACGCCATCTCTCTCATTGCCTCTTTGAAACGTGGCGTATATTCAGTTAATGCTTCAATGGATTTCACTGGAGATAGCTGCTGGTTTTCGATGGACAGCAGCTGCAAGGTGAATAGCTCGGGAAAAACGACAAAATCTCCCTTGTAGTCCGCTACCACATCTACAAAATAGGTGACTACTTCTATAAATTCTTCAAAAGAATGGACACGACGCTGTTTGTATTGAACTGTGCCGATGCGGATCGTATCGGGAACTCGAGCCCCATATTGTTTTCGTTTTTCACCTTCCTGTTCAGCAGGAACTTTTGGATTAAGCCACTTGAGGTGAATACCATAGCCCAGGGATTCCTGATCTTGTGGAAGATAATCAGAAATAATTCCAATAACTTCAAACCCTTGGTGTAATTGAAACGATAGCACCGGATCACGAACTTGCTTCGAACAAATTGCCCCTACATAGCTTTGCACATTGCCATACTTTTTTACTCGTTTAGACAACGTGGGCAGACGACCGGCAAATACAATTCCCTTTAAACCGAGAGTTTGGCAAAGCTTGGTTCTTTCATTGTAGAGACGCTGCCCTAAACGAAACCCTCTATATTCAGGGTCTACACAGATCTCCATTCCATAT
>JAOUPJ010000033.1 GCA_029879945.1 Gammaproteobacteria bacterium | reverse complement strand
CTCTATAGAAGAGATGTTTCGCGGCACCATAGACGGGGCCAGTGTGTATCCGCGCGAGGTGGTAAAGCGGGCATTGGCCCTGAATGCGGCGGCGGTGATTTTTGCTCATAACCATCCCTCAGGGGTGGCCGAACCGAGTCAGGCCGACGAGCTCATCACCGCCAAGCTCATACGGGCCCTGCGGACAGTGGATATCCGGGTCCTGGATCACTTTATCGTTGGGGATGGTAGTCTGTGTTCATTTGCTGAACGCGGATTACTGGATTCTGTCTAGACTCTCCTAGACGTCGAAAACAGAATTAAATAGACTATAGATACTGGTTGCGGGGGCTCGTCGAGCCCTGTCGCGACCGGATCAAGCAACATCCCTGAAAACTATGACTATTAAGAGGATCGCTTTGGGAATGAAACGAATTCATATTTTTCTAGTATCGGCCTTGCTCATGGTTCCCGCTGCCCAGGCGCAGAAATTTGAGTTGGGAGAGCTGTATTTTCTTGGTAAAGCAGGGGCTTACGATATAGCTCTGAATGAAGCAGATCCGCTCTACGTAGTGGGTCTGTCAGTGGGTAAGGAAATCTACCCCGACCTCAGCTTTGAAGTGGACTTTGACTATGGGGTTGAAGGGGGGCAATACGGACCTTCCGACGCACAAAAAAACTACGAGGTCTGGACCTTGGCAGGTTTTGCAGCCTATAGAATGCCCCTTTTCCACGGTTTTTACCTGAAAGGAAAGGCGGGTTTGTTGCACGAATCGGTGACTGATAACAGCACCAAAGAGGTCACCGACTTTTCAGCAGGAGGTGGATTAGGTCTGGTGGTACCCAAGCTGATGGATCACCGCGTGACCTTTGAGCTGCAATATACCCAGATCGAAGCAGATATTGCCGCGACCCAGCTTGGGGTTCAGGTGGATTTCTAGCGCGACTAATTGACGGGTTTAATAATATCAATAAGTTACGTAGGTCTGTAAATTGCCTGTGAGCTAGTCCTATACATTTTAACTGGATTCTGGTATAAAAGCGCCCTTTCACCGCAGGTGCAGGTTTACGACGGAGCTGGAGAACGAGCATGTCGAGAGTATGTGAAGTAACAGGAAAACGCCCCATTACTGGGAACAACGTATCGCACGCAAACAATAAAACCAAGCGCCGGTTTTTGCCCAATCTGCACAGCCGACGTTTTTGGGTAGAGAGCGAAAACCGATGGGTTCGTTTACGTGTCTCTAATCATGGCCTTCGTATCATAGATAAGAAGGGCATTGATGCCGTGTTGGCTGATATTAAAAGCCGCAACAAGAATTAAGGAGTTCTAGCCCATGCGAGATAAAATCAAGCTTGTGTCCAGTGCTGGAACTGGTCATTTCTACACCACAACTAAAAATAAGCGCACGATGCCAGAAAAGATGGAGATCAAGAAGTTTGATCCCGTGGTTCGCAAGCATGTGATGTATAAAGAAGCCAAGATCAAGTAATCAAGATCTTCTTTTTGTTAAAGAACTCGCCAATTGGCGAGTTTTTTATTGTCTCCGGGAGGCAATTTGTCTCGAAATTTGATATAAATGTGGGCGGTATGGGGGTGTATAGTGCCCGGAAGCGGGGATTTTAGCTTCTCGGTGATATAAAACAGGAAGATATGTCCATGGAACAGCAATAGTAAGGATGGGCGAATTTGTGAAAAAACTAGCTACACTTTTATTTCTCCTAAGCTTTAGTGTTATCGCGCAGGCGCAAACAGCGGTTGTTAGCCTCAGTGACGATAGTGCCCAGTTTAAATATGCCATGCTCACAGGAGGCCAAAGTTTTGGTCGCAGTGAATTCGGCTTTGGATTCCTTTATAACGAACAAGATGCCTATATCTTCGAAACCAGCTTGGTTGTGGTGGATGAAGCCGGTGCCTCTACCCCAGGTTTGCACGCAGGTTTGGGTGGGAAGCTTTACGGTGCCTCCAAGGGCGAGGCGGAGTTTCTTGCCTTGGGGCTAGGCGGCATGGTGCGCTACGCCTTGCCAGCCAATACCCGGTTAGCGTTTGCGCTGGATGGTTACTATGCGCCCGAGATCACCTCGTTTATGGATGCCGCCAACTTCGTAGAATTGGCCTTGCGGGCTGAATACGAAGTGTTACAAACGGCAGCCGCCTTTTTGGAGTTTCGAAAATTCAGCACCAAAGTCGATGGTGGCTCGGAGGCGGATTTGGATGACGGTATCCGTCTAGGAATACGTTTAGACTTCTAAAGTTATATGGCAGGACATAGTAAATGGGCCAACATCAAACACCGCAAAGGGGCCCAGGATGCAAAACGCGGTAAGATATTTACCCGCCTGATTAGAGAAATTACCATCGCCGCCCGTTTGGGGGGCGGTGATGCAAGCAGCAATCCTCGTTTGCGCGCAGCGATTGATAGCGCCTTTAGTAACAATATGCCCAAGGACACCATCGAGCGCGCAATCAAGCGTGGCACGGGTGATCAAGATGGTGCGGATCTAGAGGAAGTGCGCTACGAGGGATACGGCCCTAACGGTGTGGCCGTGATGGTAGACTGCATGACTGATAACCGGAATCGTACCGTGGCGGAGGTGAGGCATGCCTTCACCAAATGCGGCGGCAATCTGGGCACCAATGGCTCGGTGGCCTATCTTTTCACCCAAACGGGGATTATAAGCTTTGCTGCGGGTGCTGATGAGGACAAGATCATGGAACCCGCCTTGGAGGCAGGGGCTGATGATATAGTCAGCAATGAAGACGGGAGCATCGATGTCTATACTTCCCCTGAGCAGTTTGGCGCGGTGATGGATGCATTCAATGCCGTCGCACTGTCTCCAGAAAACGCGGAAGTCACAATGCAGGCGTCCACCAGTGCCTCCCTAGACCTGGAAAGCGCGCAAAAAATGATTAAACTCTTGGATATGCTCGAAGAGTTGGATGATGTACAAAAAGTCTACTCCAACGCGGATATTAGTGACGAGATAATGAATCAGCTTTAGTCGGCGTTCACGATCGATATGGTGAGGGATGATCATACTGGGTATCGATCCTGGTTCGCGAAAGACCGGATTTGGGGTCATCGAAAGCACAAAATCGGATCTAAAGTATCTAGATAGTGGCGTCATTCGGCTTGAAAGGGAGAAGGAATATACCCGGCGTCTGGGGATTCTGGCCACCGAGCTGTCTCAACTAATAGAAGAGTTTCAGCCAGACGCGGTTTCAATTGAGAAAGTCTTTGTCAGCCGGAACCCTTCCTCAGCCTTGAAACTGGGTCAGGCCAGGGGGGCTGCCATTTCGACTTGTGTCATCAAGCATCTTGCCGTTTACGAATACACGCCTACTCAGATTAAACAATCTATCGTCGGGAAAGGAAATGCTTCCAAGGAACAGATACAATACATGGTAAGCCTAATACTGAGCTTGGGCGCGCTTCCACAGGAAGACGCTGCCGATGCTTTGGCCGCTGCCATGTGCCACAGTCGGGTTTTTGCAACGCAGTCTCATATAAACAATCAATTGATTGAGGATAAGGCATGATCGGACGTCTGCGTGGGAAGTTGCTGGAAAAATCCCCCCCCTATTTGCTAATCGACGTGTCCGGCGTGGGATACGAAGTAGAGGCTCCGATGACCACCTTCTTCCAGTTACCTGAATTGGGGCAGGAGTTAACGCTTTATACCCATTTTCACGTGCGGGAAGACGCGCAATCGCTTTTTGGTTTCCATAGGCAGGATGACCGTACCCTGTTTCGAGCGCTTATAAGGGTGAATGGGGTGGGTGCCAAAGTGGCTCTGGGTATTCTGTCCGGCATGAGCGGGGCCGATTTGATCCGATGTATACGGGAAGACAATATTGCCGCGCTGGTGCGTTTGCCAGGTATAGGCAAAAAGACCGCAGAAAGACTCATTATCGAAATGCGTGATCGCATCAAAGATCTGGAATGCATACCCCAAAGCGGTGAGGCCTCCAAGCGTTTCGCATCGGGGGGCGGTTCACTACTTGAATCGCAGAGCAATGAGGTGGAAGACGCGATCAGCGCCTTGATCGCCTTGGGTTATAAGGCCTCAGAGGCGCAAAATTTGGTTAACTCGGTCAAGCAGGAAAATTTCACCAGTGAAAAATTGATTCGGCTCGCATTGCAGGCTTCGGTTAAGGGATAACATGATAGAACGAGACGGATTACTGGGTAGTGAGGCAACGCGAAACGATGAAGCGATCGATCGGGCGATACGCCCCAAACGTCTGGCTGACTATATCGGACAGCAGGCCGTTAGAGGGCAACTGGAGATTTTTATCGGTGCAGCTAAAAAACGCCAGGAAGCCTTGGATCATGTGCTGCTATATGGTCCACCCGGATTGGGAAAAACCACACTCGCCAATATCATCGCCCATGAATTAGGCGTCAATATTCGTCACACCTCAGGTCCGGTGCTTGAGCGAGCGGGTGATCTCGTCGCCTTGCTGACAAATCTGGAACCACATGATGTGCTGTTTATAGACGAGATCCATCGTTTGGGGTCGGTGGTAGAGGAAGTTTTGTATCCCGCAATGGAAGACTACCAGATCGATATTATGATCGGTGAAGGGCCTGCCGCACGTTCAATTAAGTTAGATTTACCGCCCTTCACATTGGTGGGGGCGACGACTCGGGCAGGGCTGCTTACTTCTCCTCTGAGAGATAGATTCGGCATAGTCCAGCGCCTGGAGTTTTACAATTTGGAGGAATTGGTCTCGATAGTACTACGTTCAGCCCGAATTCTGGGGATGAGCATAGAGGAATCGGGAGCGAGGGAAATCGCCTGTCGTTCCCGGGGGACACCAAGAATCTCAAACCGCTTATTACGGCGAGTAAGAGACTATGCAGAGATCAAATCTGATGGTCGTGTCGACGCCCAGGTCGCGGATAAGGCGCTTTCCCTGTTAGAAGTGGATGCCAAGGGCTTTGATATGATGGACCGTAAATTGCTATTTGCAGTGATTAATAACTTTGACGGTGGCCCAGTTGGCCTGGATAGTTTAGCAGCCGCAATAGGGGAAGAGCGCGGAACTATCGAAGATGTGTTGGAGCCCTATTTAATTCAGCAAGGTTTTCTGATGCGCACGCCGAGGGGGCGTGTGGCCACTAAATCTGCATATGAACATTTTGGCATACTGTCACAAAGGGAAGAGTCGCTCGTTTCCCAAACTATGGACATGTTTGAAAATTAGTTAACTCACACAGACAAGTCGAGAGAGATCTGGGCATGGATGGTCAATATTGCCAAAGAAACGATGGTGTCGATTTTTTCTTGGCATGTTTTACGTGTAAGATATTGAAACAACGAGTGTTGACTACGTTTCGCCGTCAGTGATCAAGGAGATTTCCAGGTGAATACCGATTTATCCATCATTAATCTGGTCATTACAGCCTCGCCTCTGGTGCAAGGGGTTATGTTGTTGTTGTTGCTGGCATCGATCTTTTCCTGGACGGTGATTATAAGTAAATGGCGTCTACTGAAAAAAGCACAAAAAACAGCCAGCGAGTTTGAAAAAACGTTTTGGGCTGCAAGTGACTTGAGCGAGTTGTACGCTAAGGTGATCAAAAACAATAGACGAGTTGGTGAAAACGGGTTGGAGACCATTTTTGTCTCCGGTTTTCGAGATTTCGTACGTTTACGTAAGGATCAGGAGCTCTCTCCCACCATTATCATCGAAGGCACACAACGCAGTATGCGCGTGGCATTGAATCGGGAAGTGGATGCGCTGGAAACTCATCTCCCCTTTTTGGCAACGGTTGGATCGACTAGTCCGTATCTTGGTCTATTTGGTACTGTGTGGGGGATAATGAACTCTTTTCGCGCCCTGGGTACTGCCAAGCAAGCCACGCTATCGATGGTGGCTCCGGGGATTGCCGAGGCCTTGATTGCCACGGCCATTGGTCTTTTTGCAGCAATCCCTGCTGTGGTTGCATACAACCGGTATGTAACCGATGTGGACCGAATCACCAATCAATACGACGCATTTTTTGAGGAGTTCCTCAATATTCTCCAGCGTCAAGCTCATAAATAAGAAGGGTTAGTTTTAGATGGCCTCCTCCAGCTCAGCTCGGAATAGACGACCACGTCGTGCAAAGGCGGAGATCAATATTGTCCCTTACGTGGACGTCATGCTCGTATTGCTCGTTATTTTTGTTATTACAACACCCTTGCTGACTCAAGGTGTGAAAGTGGATTTGCCTCAGGCTTCGTCTGAGCCCATGCAATCTGACTCCCAGGAACCCGTGGTGGTCACTGTGGATGCCAATGGTAATTACTATTTAAACGTGGGTGAGGAAACTAAAAAACCGATTGATCACCAGGTTCTAGTCAACAAGATTGCGGCAGTGATTCGTTTCAATCCCAAAACGCCTGTGCTGGTGCGCGGAGATCGTAATGTCAATTACGGAAAAGTGGTTACCGCCATGGCACTCATCCAAAAGGCGGGCGTCCCCAATGTGGGTCTTATCACAGAAGCGCCTGAGGATAAGAGGATTAAGTAGCGATGAAAGCCATCTACGCCAAATATCCCAGGGCCTTTCTCTTGGCAGTTTTGCTACATGGTGTGATGCTTGGGATGTTGGTGGTGAGTTTTGACTGGACGGCTAAGACGCCGGACATGGTACCGCCCGAAGTAAACATTGTGAAAGCCACCGCAGTGGACGAACAAGCCGTGCAGGAAGAACTTGATAAAATCAAGCGGGCTGAGGAGCGCAGAGAGAATCGGGTCAAAAAGCTGGAACGTGATGCAGATAAGGCGCAAAAAAAGCGAGAACGTGAGCAGGTAGAACTTAAAAAGCTGGAAGAAAACCGTAAAAAAGAGCAGGCAGCCAAGAAGAAAGCCGAGCAAGAGCGGGCTGAAGTGGAAGCGGATCGGAAGCGGGCAGAGGTTGAGGCACAGAGACTCAAAGAAGAGGCACAAAACGCACTGGAAGCTCAGCAGCGCCTCGAAATGGACGAGCAACGCAAGCGCATGCTGGCGGAGGAAAGTCAGCGCCTGGAAGATCAGCAGACGCGCAAACTGATCGCGGAAAAGGTCAAATATACGGCGTTAATTAAACAAAAAATAGAAAGTAAGTGGATTCAGCCCCTCAATGCCAAAGTGGGGATGAGATGTACAATTAACATCAGTATAATACCCAGTGGACGGGTGATCAGTTTTAAAATCGTTCGTAGCAGTGGCGACAAGCTTTTCGATCGCTCGGTGGAGTCGGCTGTTAACAAGTCCTCGCCGCTACCAATACCAAACGATCCTCGACTTGCCAGTGAGTTTAGAAATATTGATCTGGAATTTAAAAAGGAATAAATAGTGTTTGCACGCTCGATTTTGGCTGTAGTCCTTTCTCTTTGGGCCATAAACAGCTCTGCGACATTGAAAATAGAGATTACCGAGGGGGCCGCTGGGGCAGAGCAGGTGGCCATCGTGCCGTTTGGCTGGGCTGGTGCCGCAAAACCGAAAGAAGGGATCGCCAGTATTGTTTCGGCTGATCTGCATCGTAGCGGTCGATTCAACCCCGTAGCAGAACGGGATATGCTGGCTAAGCCCACCGATCCACAGCAAATAAACTTTAAAAATTGGCGTATTCTCGAAATTCCTTACCTTGTGATTGGTCAGGTCCAGGTGGAACCGAATCAGAACCACACCATAGTGGTGCGCTTGTACGATGTCTTTCGTCAAACAGAGCTGTTTGGTAAGAAATTCAAGGCCAAAAATTTTCAGTTGCGTGCTGTCGCGCATCAGATCAGTGATGCTATCTACGAAGAGTTAACCGGTGAGCGAGGTGCCTTCTCTACCAAGCTGGCCTATATCAAAAAGCTGCCCAAAACTGCAAAAACAGATTATCGCTATCTTCTTTTTACAGCCGATGCAGATACGCACAATGAAAGATTGGTTCTGAGATCCAAAAACCCGATCATCTCACCTGCTTGGTCGTCCAACAGTAAGAAACTCGCATTTGTCGTCGTTCGAAATCTGGGCTCCAGTATCTATATATATGATGATGAAAAAAATGAGAGCGAAAGGATTACCCAATCTCGGGAGAAGTTTTCCGCGCCTGCCTGGTCTCCTGATCTGAGCAAGCTGGCTGTGCAGGCGAATCGGGATGGCGGCTCGGACATCTATATAATCGATCTAAAATCCGGAAAACGCCAAAGAGTTATTGAACACTGGTCGATAGATGCTGAGCCCATCTGGTCACCAGACGGAGGAAGTTTGATCTTTACATCGGAGCGCGGCGGAAGCGCCCAGCTGTATCAGTATTATTTTGATAACAAGCAAATTAGACGTCTGACCTTCGAGGGCAGACAAAATCTAAGGGCGTCGTTTTCTCCTGATGGAAAAATGATCACATTTGTTCATTTGAGCAATGACAGAAAATATTACATTGCTGTGATGGATATGGAGACTCTAGAGATGCGAATGCTTACAAAACCATCACATCAAGAGACCGAGCACGAGTCTCCTAGTTTCGCGCCTAACGGTAGTATGGTAATTTACGCAGCTAATTATCAAAATCAGCGTGGTGTGTTGGCTGCGGTTTCGGTCGATGGTGGAGTCCACCAGCGATTCTCCAATGAGATGCTGGGTGGCGAAGTGCATGAACCAGCCTGGTCTTCGTTCTTAGATTAATGATTAATTGGTATACAAGGAGCACAGTATGAAGCAATTTCTCAAATGGGCGGTCGTTTTACTCCCGATCTTGTGGCTGATCGGTTGTGGTGGAACGCCAGAAAAGAAGGATGACACGGTAGTCGTAGAGCCCAAGCCTGTCGTAGAAGAAAAGATCGTCGAAGAAAAGATTGTTGAAGCGCCCCCTGAGGAAAATCCTCTGCTCAAGGAGCTAAAGATCTATTTTGATTTCGATAAATCAGATATCAAGCCTGAATTTAAAGCCATTATTGAGGCGCATGCTCAAAACCTGGCTAAAAACTCAAATCTTTCCCTTAAGATTGAAGGGCATTGTGATGAGCGTGGAACAACCGAATACAATATGGCCCTCGGTGAGCGACGTGCTGCTTCTGTCAGCAAAATGCTTACTCTAATGGGTGCGTCCGCGAGCCAAATTTCTACCGTGAGCTTTGGCGAAGAGCGGCCAGAAAAAGAAGGTCACGATGAAAGTGCCTGGCGTTGGAATCGTAGGGCTGTTTTTGTTTACTCTGAATAATGGCTCATATGTTTAGATTACGTGCTCCTGATTTGATGGAAGGCCAGAATCGACTTCGCGTTCTGGCCTTCTCCCTGTTTTTTTTACTCCTTGTAGTTGGCTCTGCCCAAGCGGCTAAGCTCGATACCAAAGATATGACGGTGGATCAACGTTTGAGCCGCCTTGAAAACCAGTCTGGAAACCAGAATCTGGTTGAGATGTTTCTCACTGTAGAGCGTTTACAGCAAGAACTCAGCACTCTGCGGGGGCAGATTGACGTCTTGACCCACCAGCTCAAGGCGATGAACGAGCAGCAAAAGGATCTGTATTTGGATCTGGATACTCGCATTCAGCAACTGTCCTCCAGTGGGGCGCTTGGTTCAGGGCAGGCGAACTCGAATTCACTCAATATGGACGGGCTCAGCGGGCAATTGGCAGAGCAAACCGAGTATCAGTCTGCGTTTGCCTTCCTCAAAGAGGCCAAATATCCCGAAGCAATAGCGGCATTTGAGCAATTTCTGTCTCACTACCCACAAGGAACTTACGCTGCCAATGCCCAGTATTGGATAGGCGAAGCGAATTATGTCAGTAAAGACTACGCCAAAGCGGTACCGGCGTTTAGTAATGTAATTTCCAGTTATCCCAAAAGCAATAAGGTCCAGGATGCGGAGTTGAAGTTGGGATTCAGTTACTATGAATTGGAAAACTGGGCGAAGGCCAAGAAGACCTTGCAGGGCGTAATGGTCAAGTATCCCAATTCGTCGGTGGCAAGATTGGCTGACAAGCGCCTGCAGCAAATGCGATTGGAAAATCACTAGCCGCTTTGAATTTGATTCGTTCTAAACTTCTCGCCTAAAAAACAATCAGGGCTTGGGATTTGGTATAATCCTGCCTCATGAATCAATTATCTTCAGCTATGCTTGAATCATCGGCCACAAGGAAAGATACCCTTGTGGTTAAAGAGATCTTTTGCTCGCTCCAAGGCGAATCCCGTTCAGTGGGGTGGCCGACAGTATTTGTTCGCCTAACAGGTTGCCCCTTGCGCTGCAGCTATTGCGATACCGCCTACGCCTTTTCCGGGGGCGAAGCCTTGAAAATCTCCCAGATTCTTGAGGCTGTGGCCGCCTACGGCGTAAGACACGTTACGCTTACCGGGGGAGAGCCGCTGGCCCAGTCCCGTTCGTTATTATTGCTTTCTTCGCTATGTGATCAAGGTTATGAGGTGTCGCTGGAGACCAGCGGGTCGCTGGATATTGCTGGCGTAGACAGCCGGGTTGTTAAGATTGTTGATTTCAAAACGCCGGCTTCTGGTGAGATGGATAAAAACCACCTCGACAATATAGCGCACTTAACTTCCCAGGATCAGGTGAAATTCGTGATCCAGGATCGGGCGGACTACGAATGGGCCGTGGATTTTGTGTCTACCCATACCTTAAGCGCTAAATGTGAGGTCTTGTTCTCGCCGGTGACGGGTAAGCTTAATCCTACCCATCTGGCAGACTGGATAGTAGAAGATCGCTTAGCAGTGCGCTTTCAGCTGCAGTTGCACAAAATACTGTGGGGAGACCAGCCCGGAAAATGAGTGAGAAGGCCGTAAAAAAGGCAGTTGTCTTGCTGTCTGGTGGACTGGATTCCACGACGGTGCTGGCATTAGCCAGGTCTCAGGGTTTTGAGTGTTATGCGCTAACGGTTAACTATGGTCAGACCCATGTCTCTGAGCTGCAGGCAGCGAAACGGATTGCTGAAAAATTTGCAGTGGCACGGCACCAGATTCTAAAAGTGGATATGAGCTGTTTTGGCGGCTCCGCTTTGACTGATCCTTCCATTGCTGTCCCCACCGAGCCCAGTCAGGGAATTCCGGTCACCTATGTGCCAGCCAGAAATACGATCATGTTGTCCTTAGCCATGGCCTGGGCCGAAGTATTGGGTAGCGAAGACATTTTTATTGGAGTCAATGCGGTAGACTATTCCGGCTATCCTGATTGCAGGCCAGATTTCATTCAGGCCTTTACACAGATGGCTGCCTTGGCTACGAAGGCGGGGAGAGAGGGTCGAGGGCCCACTATTCACACCCCTCTCATCGAGAAATCCAAGGCTGAAATAATAAGGCTAGGAATGGAGCTCGGTGTAGATTATGTCGACACCGTTACCTGCTATCAGGCTGACGAAAAGGGCAGGGCTTGTGGCGTGTGCGAAGCGTGTCGATTACGTAAAGAGGGGTTTGAATCAGCAAAAATTCCCGATCCCACGTCCTACCAAAACATGTAGTTTAAAAAGAATTTAATTCTTCCCATAAATATTTGAATTGTAAAAGCCACCCGTTTCTAGACTACTCTTATATCAGCAAATGCTAACATTATCTTAAAGCCGGGACTTCAATAGTTTATCTCACAGGCCGTTATCAAACTGGGCATGTCCCGATTGCATTTGTACCGGCCCTAATCAGCGGTTTTGATGCAGGTTTTTTACAGTCCTCAAAAACAAATAGAGGTTTGTTCTTATGGAATTCACCAATTTTATCGACGCACGTTCCTTTCTCCTATGGTCCGCCTTTGGCGTGGCCCTGATCATGGGGGCAGTCGTCAACAAAACGAATTTTTGTACCATGGGTGCTGTTTCGGACTGGGTCAATATGGGTGATCTGGGTCGTATGCGCGCATGGTTTTTTGCCATTGCGATTGCCATGTTGGGGGTCGTGCTGCTTGAGTCCTTCGGTATGGTTTCGCCAGACAAGGCGTTTCCTCCCTATCGTGCGAGCACGCTGATCTGGGGTGAAAACGTGATTGGCGGTTTGATGTTTGGAATAGGCATGACGCTGGCGAGTGGTTGTGGAAACAAGACCCTGATTCGGATAGGGGGCGGTAATATCAAATCCATTTTCGTGGCCTTGGTGATTGCCATTATCGCCTACTACATGATATTCCCGTTTCCTGGCACGGACAAAACCTTGTTTTCCGAACTTTTCCTCCCCTGGACGAGGGCACTAAATGATGCCAGTGAGGCGGTGAGCCCACTGACTGTGGCGTTAACGACGCAACAGGATTTGGGGACTATGGTGGCTGGCAAGGAGAGCGCTGTGACCGCTCGTTTGGTTATCGGGGGCGTTATCGGCCTGGCGTTGATGTTCGTGGTGTGGAAGTCCAAGGAGTTCCGTTCAAGCTTCGACAACATCCTGGGTGGTCTGGTGGTCGGTCTGGCGGTGCTACTGGCCTGGTATTTCAGTAGTAATATCTCCATTAACCTGGACGGTACCAGTCATACGCTAGCCTCTTATGCACAAGAGTGGGATTTCCTGGCGGAGTCTGAAGAGGGTAAACCTGCTGAAATCCGTTCCTTGTCGCCGCAGTCCTACACCTTTATCAACCCCATGGGGCAGGTGTTCGGTCTGGCAAAGGCGGGTTTTGATTCCGCTTACCTTACATTTGGAATAATGGCCGTATTTGGAGTGATTGCCGGCTCGCTATTGTGGTCTCTGATCACGCGTAGTTTCCGCATTGAGTGGTTTGCCAATCGCCAGGATTTTCTGAATCACCTGGTTGGAGCCATTCTGATGGGGTTTGGTGGCGTGCTTGCCATGGGTTGCACCATCGGGCAGGCTGTTACTGGAGCCTCAACATTGGCGCTAGGATCGTTCCTGGCGTTCGGTAGTATCGTGCTGGGTAGTGCCCTTACTATGAAAATACAGTACTACAAAATGGTCTACGAGGACGAAGCTACCTTCGGTAAGGCCTTGCTAACAGGTCTGGTTGATCTAAAACTCTTGCCTTCCTCCTTAAGAAAGCTGGATGCCATTTAAATGAGTATTGTCATTTTTGCTCAAATCTGTATGATAGCGGCCTTTCAAAATGAAAGCAGGGCCGTTAGCTCAGTTGGTAGAGCAGTGGACTTTTAATCCATTGGTCCCGCGTTCGAGTCGCGGACGGCCCACCATTTTCGAAACGGTCTTCTCTTGAAGGCCGTTTTTTTTGTTTTCTCGTGTATATGAGCAGATAAGCAGCGTCTAATGGTTGACACCTAGGGTTGCTTTGGAGAAAATACACGGCTATTTTTGGGAGGGGTTCCCGAGTGGCCAAAGGGATCAGACTGTAAATCTGACGGCTCCGCCTTCGGAGGTTCGAATCCTCCCCCCTCCACCACTATATATATAGTACGTGGGCCTATAGGGCCGCGATGGGAAAAAGCCGGATCGAGTCTTGCTGTGTTGGTCGCTCACTAACCAGTACGATCGCCCGGGATCGAGAAAGATTGCGCGGGTGTAGTTCAATGGTAGAACCTCAGCCTTCCAAGCTGATGACGTGGGTTCGATTCCCATCACCCGCTCCAGACAGGGAAGCTTGTACGGGCAAAAAGTAGGAGCGATTGGCTCGATAATTTGTAAATACGAGCCATAATAAATAGTTAGCGGTTTTGCCCATATAGCTCAGGGGTAGAGCACTTCCTTGGTAAGGAAGAGGTCCCCGGTTCAAATCCGGGTATGGGCTCCAGATTGTGTGTGTATGCCGCAAAAGTTTTTGATGAAAGTTTTTTAACACGGTTCTAGTCTTTTTAGAGGGGTCGCTTAGATGTCTAAGGAAAAATTCGAACGCAAGAAGCCGCATGTAAATGTAGGGACGATAGGTCACGTAGACCACGGTAAGACGACCCTGACGGCGGCGATCACGAAGGTGATGGCGGAGAAGCACGGAGGTGAGTTTAAAGACTACGCCAATATAGATAGTGCGCCGGAAGAGCGTGCACGAGGAATCACGATAGCGACAGCGCACGTAGAGTATGAGAGTGACGCGCGCCACTATGCGCACGTGGATTGCCCCGGACACGCGGATTACGTAAAGAACATGATTACAGGCGCAGCGCAAATGGACGGAGCGATCCTGGTGTGTTCTGCTGCGGATGGTCCGATGCCGCAAACACGCGAGCACATCTTGTTGTCACGTCAGGTTGGTGTTCCCTATATTGTGGTTTTCCTGAACAAGGCAGACATGGTAGACGATGCCGAGCTGCTCGAGTTGGTTGAGATGGAAGTGAGAGAGCTTCTGGACCAATACGAATTCCCCGGTGACGACACCCCTGTTGTGACTGGCTCAGCGCTGAAGGCGTTGGAAGGGGACACCTCGGATATAGGCGTACCAGCGATAGAGAAGCTGGTAGCGGCGATGGATGATTACATACCGGAGCCTGAGCGAGCGATAGACGGAGCGTTCTTGTTGCCGATTGAGGACGTGTTCTCGATATCAGGTCGTGGTACGGTCGTGACCGGACGGGTAGAGCGCGGAATCGTGAAAGTAGGCGAAGAAATTGAGATTGTGGGCATCAAAGAGACAACCAAGACGATCGTTACGGGAGTTGAGATGTTCCGCAAGCTGTTGGACGAAGGTCGTGCGGGGGACAACGTAGGTGTTCTTTTGCGTGGAACCAAGCGAGAAGATGTAGAGCGTGGACAGGTTTTGTGCAAGCCAGGTTCAATCAAGCCGCACACCAAGTTTGAGGCAGAGGTATATGTCTTGAGCAAGGAAGAAGGGGGCCGTCATACGCCATTCTTCAAGGGTTATCGTCCGCAGTTTTATTTTAGAACAACCGACGTGACGGGAGCGATAGAGTTACCGGAAGGTGTTGAGATGGTAATGCCAGGCGACAACATCAATGTGAAGGTAGACTTGATAGCCCCGATTGCGATGGAAGAAGGCTTGCGCTTTGCGATCCGTGAAGGCGGACGCACAGTAGGTGCAGGCGTCGTTGCTAAGGTTATTGAATAGTACGGATGTGGTTTTGGGCGCGGCAGCGAAATCGTTGTCGCGCTCTTGTTCGTTCCGTGTTTATTTAATGTGAAGGAGTTTAGGCCAGTAGCTCAATTGGCAGAGCGGCGGTCTCCAAAACCGCAGGTTGGGGGTTCGATTCCCTCCTGGCCTGCCAAACAATTGCTACACTGAAGCAAATATGGCAGATAAAATAAAATTACTTCTCGTGATTCTCCTCCTGGGTGGAGGGATTGTTGGCTTCTATTACTACTCAGATCAGTCTCAGCTCTATCGGGTGCTGGGGCTGCTTGCTGTTGTGGGAGTGGCGGTCGCGGTCATGTTGCAGACCACTCAGGGAAAGGCGGCGTGGTCCTTTTTCAAGGATTCCCGCACAGAGGTTCGTAAGGTCGTATGGCCCACGCGCAAAGAAACGGTACAGACCACCATGTTTATCATGGCGGGCGTAGTACTGGTCGGGATCTTTTTGTGGCTGCTGGATACGGTTTTACTTATGGGTGTGCAGTTGCTCACTGGGCAAGGGAGTTAAACTAGATGGCGTTGCGTTGGTACGTTGTTCATGCTTACTCCGGATTTGAAAACCAAGTCCGTCGTTCATTGTTGGAAAGAGTAAAACACAGCGAATTCAAAGACCGCTTTGGGGAAATTTTGGTACCCACGGAAGAAGTGGTTGAGATGCGAGAAGGCCAAAAGCGCAAGAGTGATAGAAAGTTTTTTCCAGGCTATGTGCTTGTGCAAATGGAAATGGATGACGATACCTGGCACTTGGTCAAAAGTGTGCCTAAAGTGATGGGATTTATAGGCGGCACCAGCGACAAGCCGGCCCCCATTACCGACAAGGAAGCGGATAACATTTTACAACGTGTACAAGAAGGCGTTGATAAACCTCGTCCCAAGGTGCTATTTGAGCCCGGCGAGGTGGTGCGAATTACCGATGGCCCCTTTAATGATTTTAATGGTGTTGTCGAAGAGGTGGATTACGAAAAGAGCCGCATGAGAGTTTCAGTGTTAATTTTCGGAAGATCCACTCCTGTTGAGCTTGAGTTCGGGCAGGTCGAAAAGGGCTAGGTCCATAAACGATTTTGAAATGGTTACTAGGGGTCATGTGTTTGGTGAATAACTAGGCACGTGTCTCATATTGTCGTCTTGCAAAAGGCGTATTTTTATCGAAACCGGGGAGCCGAAAGGCGTTAGTGTCACCACTATCGATTAGATAAGTGTCACGGTACCCAAACACGAGGAGTTGTAAATGGCAAAGAAGATTGAAGCTTATATCAAGCTGCAAGTAAAGGCCGGTCAGGCCAATCCCAGTCCGCCCGTGGGTCCTGCATTGGGTCAACGCGGTGTTAATATTATGGAATTCTGTAAGGCATTCAATGCCCAAACTCAGAGTTTGGAAGCAGGGCTTCCTCTCCCTGTAGTGATTACAGTTTACTCTGATCGCAGTTTTACCTTTATCACCAAAACACCGCCCGCCTCTATCCTTCTTAAGAAGGCTGCCGGCTTGAAGAGTGGCTCAAAGACGCCTGGTCGTGAAACAGTCGGTACGGTTAATCGTGCACAGCTGGAAGAAATCGCAACGGCCAAAAAGCCAGACCTGACAGCTGCCGATTTGGATGCGGCTGTTCGCACCATCGCTGGCAGTGCGCGTAGCATGGGCTTGAAAGTGGAGGGTGTGTAAATGGCTAAGCTAAGTAAAAAGGCCAAAGTAATTGCCGAGAAAGTTAAGCCTGGTTTGGTTCTTCCTTTTGAAGACGCCGTTGGCTTGTTGAAGTCTCTGCCGAAAGCCAAGTTTTCCGAATCCGTGGATGTGGCCATCAATCTAGGCGTAGACCCCCGTAAATCAGACCAAGTTGTGCGCGGTTCTACTGTTATGCCCAATGGAACAGGTAAATCGGTTCGTGTTGCCGTGTTTGCTCAAGGCGCAAATGCTGACGCAGCCACTGCTGCTGGCGCTGAAATTGTGGGTATGGAAGACCTTGCTGATTCTATCAAGAAAGGCAATATGGATTTCGACGTAGTCATCGCATCTCCGGACGCGATGCGTGTTGTGGGTCAATTGGGTCAGATCTTGGGTCCACGAGGACTGATGCCCAACCCTAAGGTTGGTACAGTAACGCCGGATGTGGCGACAGCTGTCAAAAATGCCAAGGCCGGTCAGGTTCGTTACAGAACCGATAGAGCGGGCATAATACATTGCAGTATCGGTAAGATTGATTTTGAGGCCAATGCGCTGAAAGAAAATCTTCAAGCATTAATGAGTGATTTGCAAAAGGCCAAGCCCAGCACTGCCAAAGGTATCTACTTTGGCAAAGTGTCAGTTTCCACCACCATGGGGGCGGGTGTGGCTGTAGAGGTCAATTCACTCTCTTTTTAAGTAAAGACTTTGGGCTACGGGGCTCGCTTGGATCTCGTAGCCGTCAAAGACCGTAGGTGCCAAACGGTAAAAGGTTTGGCTTAATCCGAAACCTTAGGGTGGAAAGCCTACGCAGACG
>JAOUPJ010000032.1 GCA_029879945.1 Gammaproteobacteria bacterium | reverse complement strand
CCGCTGATGAAGGTTATGCGGTGGCGAAGCGTGGCGTGGAAATATTTATATCAGAGTTAGCAAGATCCGGCCGAAAAGTTGAAATGGTCGACAAGGCTTTAGTTGATCAAATCATCGCAAGCATAGATGAGAAGCTCAGCTCTCAGGTAAACCAGATTATTCACCATGAAGATTTTCAGAAGATTGAATCGGCCTGGCGTGGCCTTCGAATGGTGGTTGATCGCTCCAATTTCCGTGAAAACATTAAAATGGAAGTACTTAATGTTTCTAAAGATGATTTGCTGGCAGACTTTGAGGATTTTCCGGATGTAACCAAGTCCGGGCTATATAAGCACGTGTACACTGCGAACTACGGTCAGTTTGGTGGTGAGCCTGTAGGCACCATTATTGCCAATTACGAGTTTTCGCCAGGCGCACAAGACATGAAGCTATTGCGATATGTTGCCAGTGTGGCTGCAATGTCGCATGCCCCATTTATTGCCTCTGCAGGTCCGAAGTTTTTTGGCGTGAAAGACATTCAGGAGCTACCAGCACTGAAAGATGTCAAATCTATATTTGAATCACCTATTTATGCGAAATGGCACTCTTTTAGAGAGTCGGAAGATTCACGTTATGTGGGTTTAACGCTGCCTAGATTCTTACTTCGTGTTCCGTACGGGAAAGAAACAAATCCAGTGAAGGCATTTGATTTCGAAGAGGACGTGAGCAGTTCACATGAAGACTATCTCTGGGGAAATACTGCGTTTGCATTTGCTACCAAGCTAACCGATAGCTTTGCCAAGTATCGTTGGTGTCCGAACATTATTGGGCCACAAAGCGGCGGAGCGGTTGAAGATCTGCCCTTGCATCATTTCGAATCCATGGGCGAGATTGAAACCAAGATTCCAACCGAGGTTTTGGTATCCGATCGCAGGGAATACGAATTGGCAGAAGAAGGCTTCATTCCCTTGACTATGCGTAAGGGTAGTGACAACGCCGCATTCTTTTCTGCAAACTCTGTTCAAAAATCGAAAACTTTCGCCAACACTAAAGAAGGCAAGGATGCGGAAACCAATTACAAACTGGGCACACAACTACCTTATATGTTTGTAATTAGCCGATTAGCGCACTACTTAAAAGTGATTCAGCGTGAACAAATAGGTAGCTGGAAAAATCGTGCGGGCTTGGAAAAAGAACTAAGCGAGTGGATCAGACAATACGTTTCCGACCAGGATAATCCTTCTGCTGGGGTTCGCAGTCGTCGTCCCTTGCGTAAGGCTCAAATCACAGTGGCTGATGTGGCCGGTGAACCCGGTTGGTATTCAGTGGCACTCAATGTGGTGCCTCATTTTAAATATATGGGAGCCAGTTTTACGCTTTCATTAAAAGGAAAGCTGGAAACACAGTAGGGGGGAAGGGTGACCCGTTTTATGCGGGTCACCTTTAGCAATTGCATATGGTTCACGAGGAACGTTTTTTAGAGAGAATCGAGCACGCCAACCCATCGGATAAGTATCGTACTAACGCCGATCCGAAACGCGTGGCACGTTCTGTTCTCGAGCACTTGATGAGAGTGTTGAATAGTCGTCAGGGTAGCGTGCCGATAGCGCCGGACTACGGTTTACCTGATTTTAATGATTTGGTAACGAGAATGCCTGACTCCATCATGGAGTTAAAGCGTGAAATTAAAAAGTGCATTGAAAAATATGAACCACGTCTGTCTAGAGTAAAAGTAAACTATGTACAGGATGAGGATAATCCCCTGAATCTTAGATATGAAATAACAGCTCAACTGGTACTGGATGATGGGAAATCAGATATTTGGTTTGAGACCACGTTAGATTCTTCCGGGCAAGTTCGCGTAAGAGGATAGTTCTTTGGAATTTAATCAGTATTATCAAGACGAGCTAAGCTATCTCCGGGAGATGGGAGAAGAGTTTGCTGAAAATTATCCAAAGCTGGCTCCTTTCTTGGGCACTAGAGGTAGTGATCCTGATGTGGAACGCATATTGGAAGGCTTTGCATTTATTGCGGGTCGACTGAGACAGAAACTGGATGATGAACTTCCTGAACTAACGGAGAGTATTTTCTCACTGTTGTGGCCGCAATACATGCGTCCTCTTCCCTCTATGTCAATATTGGAGTTCACGCCCATCTCTAGTGCAGTCAGTGAGAAAAAGCTGATTAGAAAGGGCGTGGAGATCGATTCGATTCCCGTGGATGGAATGCGTTGTCGTTTTCAGACTTGCTTTGATGTGGAAATGTACCCAGTTAAGATATCTGCTGTTGAAGTAAATACAGTAGGGCTGGGTTCTAGCTTGGAGATCAGCTTTAGTAGTTTGAATGACACCGCATTGGATAAAGTCGATCTGCATAATCTGAGAATTTATCTACACGGAGATGTGACTTCTGTTAGTGAAAACTACCTTTTCCTATTAAATCATATCAAAGAATTCAGGATCGAGAGTCTGTCTAACGATGAAGAGCTGAAGTTGGATCCAGCCTCTATTTCTGCCGGTGGTTTTGCAGATGATGAGCAAGTTATCCCCTATCCGGACGCTGTGGCTGATACTTATCGCCTGATCCATGAGTATTTTGCCTTGCCCGAAAAATTTCGTTTCCTCAATATTAATCTGGGCAATGCACTGAAGAATTTGGGTGCAAAAAGCGGATTCAAGTTGAAATTTTCTTTTGATAGGGTTTTTGATCAACAAGTAAGAATAAACAAAGAGAACTTTAGGTTAAATTGCACACCCATCATTAATCTGTTTAGTAGAGATTCAGATCCTATCAGGCATGGATCAGAAAAGTCAGAATATATAGTCAGGCCGATGGGAAATGAGCCGCACAAATATGATATTTTCACCATTGATAATGTAGTGGGCTGGATGCAGGGAAGCAACACAAGGCGAGAATATTCACCTTTCTTATCTTTTGAACACAACTTGCAATATTCGGACAAAAGCTCATATGTTTTTTATAAACTGAGGAGGCAGCCTGCTGTTGTGGGTAGGGGAATAGACACGTATATCTCTTTTATCTCATCCGAGGAAAAAAACTTTTCCGTCGAGCGTGAGGTCGTGTCAGCACAAATGACCTGTACCAATCGAAATTTACCAGACAAGCTTAAAGAAGGTGATATCAAAACTTCCACCGGTACGACTCCCGAGTTTGCTACTTTTAGTAACATTATTCCTGCAACTAAATCGCTTCCGCCGCCTATTGATAGAGGCCTGCATTGGAATTTGATTTCCAGTATGTCATCACACTATACCAGTCTTCTCAAGATCGAGTCTTTGAGAAGTCTACTTTCGAGTTACAATTTTCCCGCTTACTATAACCGTCAGGCCGCGCGTGAGCATGAACTTAGAATGGAAGGGATTCAAACCAGTAAAGTAGAGCCAATAAATTTGGTGCTGCAAGGGGTTGCCGTTAGGGGAATACGAATTAATCTGACGGCCAACAGTTCAAAATTTACCTGTGAAGGTGAGTTGTATATGTTGTCTCAGGTATTAAATCGATTTTTTGCTAAGTTTTCCACAATAAACTCATTTACTCAATTATGGGTAGAAGATATAGAGAAAGGCGATATCTATAAATGGAAGCCGATGAACGGCCAGCAAGTGCTGTTGTAGCAGAGGGTCTGGAAAAACGGGCGGCAGCCTACAATTTTTTCCAGGCAGTGCAGCTAATACTTCGCACAAATCCAGGTCGGAAACAACCGGGAGAAAAGGGCCCCTTTTCAAAGGAGGTGGTTCGCTTTCGTGCCAACGCCAGCCTTGGGTTTCCCCGCGGGGATATCGAACGAGTTGAAGAACAAAGGCATCCCGGTTTTCCACCGTTTATGATGGACGTGAATTTCCTAGGAATATATGGCCCCTCATCTCCATTGCCGTCATTTTACACGGAAGACTTACTTGGCAAGAGCGATGAAGAAAACCCCGCCCGGCATTTTCTGGATCTTTTTCATCATCGATTTATCAGCTTTTACTACCGCTCGTGGCACAAGTACCGCTATTCCCTTCATTTCCAAAAAAGGGGGAGAGATGCCTTTTCAAAGAATTTGTTATCTTTGATAGGTCTGCATGATGATAAAGTGATAGCGGGTCTTGATCTTGATCGTGATAGGCTAGTTCCTTTGGTAGGTTTGATGATTGCGCCGGCTCGCTCAAAAGAAACGCTGGAAAAAGTGATAAGTGCTTATTTTGGTGGTATTTCGGTAGAGATCCAGCAGTTTGTCGCTGAGAGAGTTACCATTGATCGCTCTCAGCGGAATGCAATTGGGTTAGAGAACTGTTTTCTTGGTAAAGATGTACTCTTAGGGAAAAATGTAACAACCATAACCGATAGTATACAAGTATTGGTAGGGCCAGTTGGCTACGCAGACTATATGCAGTTTCTACCCGGTAAGAGAGCTCATCGAGCGTTGCGATCTTTAGTTACCTTGCTTTGCAAAGATGCAATCTCCTATTCCTTCAAAATGAAAATAAAAACGGATGCTGTTCCCAAGCTGAAAATTTCAAAGAATAATGATTGTGGATTAGGGTGGAATACGTGGTTGGGAATACCAAAAGTCAATGAATTTACTGTGTCACAAGCGGGCCAGTAATCAACAACAAGTACGGAGACAACAATGGCTGGAATAGACATACGTGCACTGATAGGGAAGCTCAACCCATTTTCAAAAAAGATGCTGGAAGCCGCCGCTGGTATGTGCATAGGTAGGGGAAATTACGAAATAACTATTGAACATTTTCTATTTGAGTGCTTGGATGATCCGGGTGCGGATATTTCAAAAATACTGAAGCACTACGACATTGAGATATCACGTTTCAAACGACAAATTCAACTGTCTATTGATAGCCAGAAAAGTGGAAATTCAGGGAAGCCAGTCTTTTCGAGGCTGTTAATGGAGTTGCTTGAGGATGCGTGGTTGGTTTCCTCGCTTGAATTGTCTCAAACCAACCTAAGAACAGGAACTATTTTCTTGGCCATGTTGGGGCGGTCGAATCGTTTTCTCCTGGATGACTGTTACCGCGATTTACACGCCATTTCAACTGACGACCTAAAAAGTAATTTTCTAGATATTACATCGGGGTCTATCGAAGAACAGCAAACGACCACCGATTCCGAATTTTCACCACAAGCCGGAGCCCAAGCGACGGGAGAGCAAACTGCATTACAGCAATTCGCCATTAATTTCACAGAGCAAGCGCGACAAGGCAAGATTGATCCCGTTTTTGGTCGAGAGCGTGAGATTCGTCAGATGGTGGACATACTGGCAAGAAGGCGAAAGAACAATCCCATTGTTGTAGGCGAGCCAGGTGTAGGTAAAACAGCAGTGGTCGAGGGGCTTGCTCTCAAGATCGTCGAGGGTGATGTCCCCGATTTGTTAGCAGGGATGGAGTTATATGGTTTGGACTTGGGTCTTTTACAGGCAGGGGCCAGTGTCAAAGGCCAATTTGAACAGAGGCTGAAGGCCGTCATCAGTGAAGTTAAATCATCACCGAAGCCGATCATATTGTTTATAGACGAAGCCCATACATTGATCGGAGCAGGGGGAGCGGCTGGTGGCAGTGATGCCGCCAATCTTCTTAAACCCGCTCTGGCAAGAGGCGAATTGCGCACGGTTGCTGCGACGACATGGTCTGAATATAAAAAGTATTTCGAAAAAGATCCTGCACTGGCTAGGCGTTTTCAACTGGTAAAGGTAGAAGAGCCCGATGTGGAAAATGCCGTTCTGATTATGCGTGGTCTTAGAGATCACTATGAGAAGGCCCACAATGTCTACATACGAGATGCAGCGGTTGTGGCCACGGCTGAGTTGTCTGAACGGTATATATCGGGGAGACAGCTACCTGATAAGGCGGTGGACCTCCTAGACACAGCCTGTGCGCGTGTGAAAATTAGTATGAGTTCCAAGCCTCCCATGTTGGATGAGATGGAAAAGAAAAAGGCGTCTTTACAGAGGGAATTGGTGGCTATCCAAAGAGACCTGGAAGATTCTATTGTAGCAGAGTTGTCCGATAGAGAAGTAGAACTAAAAGACAAGCTTGCGCTTTTGGATGATGATATGAACATACTCGCGGAACGTTGGCAGGCTGAAAAGGCCGCAATAGACCGTGTTTTGGAAGTACGTTCAAATCTGGCCGAATTGAAAGGCAAACCCGCTGAAGAGGGCACTGAAGACCAGCTCCGAGAACTTAAGCAAGCACTCTCAGCTGCAGAGCATGAACTTACCGAAATTCAAGGTAAGGAGCCTTTGGCGAACTACGAAGTTACTCCAGAAGTGGTCGGTAAAGTGGTTTCAGATTGGACAGGTATTCCTGTGGGAGATATGGTGAAAGATGAGGCCGCAGCCATTTTGTCCCTTGGGGAGAAAATGCGTTCTCGAATAAAAGGCCAGGACCACGCTATCAAAGTGATTGAGGAGCGGGTAAAGGCGACCAAAGCCGGTTTAGGGAATCCGAACACCCCATTAGGCGTGTTTTTATTGGTTGGTCCTTCCGGAGTAGGAAAAACAGAGACGGGTCTTGCCCTCGCCGATTTATTGTTTGGTGGAGAAAGATTTGTTGTCACCATCAATATGTCTGAATTTCAGGAGAAACATACCTTATCTCGTCTGGTCGGTTCACCTCCTGGATATGTAGGATATGGTGAAGGTGGCGTGTTAACTGAGGCCGTCCGTCAGCGTCCGTATTCGGTGGTATTGTTAGACGAAGTAGAGAAAGCCGATCTAGAGGTAATGAATCTTTTTTATCAAGTGTTTGATAAAGGGATGCTGTCAGATGGTGAGGGACGAGTCATCGATTTCAAGAATACGATCGTGCTTTTAACCAGTAATTTGGCAACAGATGTAATCACAGAAATGACAACGGGTGAAGATTCCGCAACAGATGAAGAAATCAGTGAGGCCATTCGTCCTATCCTGAGTGATCACTTCAAGCCTGCACTCCTTGCTCGAATGGAGATCATCCCATATTTCACGATCCCGAGAGATGCCATGGCAGGAATTGTTCGAATCAAAATGAACAAACTTGCTAAACGCATGGCAGCGTCTCAAAGGCTGGTACTGGAATACGGTGATGATGTTGTGCAGCAAATTGTCGACCGTTGCGTAGAGGTGGAAACCGGGGCGAGGAACATTGATCATATTATCAATAAGAATTTGCTACCCCAAATTGCGAACGAAATTCTTCAGACGCTGGCCTCTGAAGAAGCTTACAACAAGCTGTGTCTGTCTGTTTCATCATCTGGTGAATTTAATTACTCTTTTGCTTAAATAACGGAGTTTGGCTTGATTGGAAATCCATTAGACTCGCTTAAAAAAATAATCGCCTTATCGACTAATTTGGCGAGCGAGTCCGATTTAACAGTGCTTTTGGGTCGAATAGCCAATGCCGCCCGTCAGGTGGTAGGGGCTGAAGGGGCTATGGTGGCGCTGCTGGATCAGACAAAAGACAATCTTCGAATAGATGTTTTGGAAATAACGGATCACCAGATTAGGCGAACAGATTTTCCCGTGTTTCCATTGAAAAAAAATGGCAACATTAACAGTTCAAATATCTGCGTGCATTCAATTTTTACCGGCCAGGCCGTTCAAGTGGACGACGTCTACAAGTATTCCGGGTTTGATTTTGAAGCGTTTTATAGCATAGACCGACTCCTGTCGTTCAAAACCAAGTCCCTTTTAAGTCTACCACTGGTAAACAATAAAGTGCAGACCGTAGGCGTATTGTTACTCATCAACGCCTTGGCTGACGACCATCGTGGTATCACCTCCTTTGATAAGTCCAAAATGGAGCTGGCGGAAGGCTTTGCCGCTCAGGCGGCTGTCGCGATATGGAATGCGCAATTAAACGAAGAGAATAAACGGCTTATAAATATATTGGAAAAAACCAATGAATCATTGGAAAAAGAAAATCGTAGGCTTAAGAATGCAATTGATGAAAATTATGATTTTAGTGAAATAATAGGGCAGAGCGCTGCTATAAAAAAGGTGTTTCATTTTATCAAGAAAGTTTTGAATTCCGATGCCGCCATTCTCGTTCAGGGTGAAACAGGAAGTGGAAAGGAGCTGATTGCAAAAGCGTTACATTTTAATAGCATCAGGAAAAATAAGCCGTTTGTCACACAAAATTGCGCAGCGCTACCCGAAAATCTTTTAGAAAGTGAATTATTTGGCTATAAGAAAGGGGCCTTTAGTGGCGCCACCACTGACAAAAAGGGCCTGATAGAGCAAGCAGACGGAGGCACTCTTTTTCTAGATGAGATCGGTGATATGCCGCTGAGCCTACAAGCCAAGCTTCTACGGGTTTTGCAGGAAAGAGAGGTACGGCCTCTGGGAAGTGTGGAAACAAAAAAAGTGAATCTTCGAGTTGTGTCTGCCACGCATCATGACCTGAAAAAGTTGGCAGAGGAAGGGAAATTTAGAGAGGATCTGGTATATCGTTTGTCAGTCTTTCCCATTATGCTTCCCCCCTTGCGGGAAAGGAAGGAAGATCTGCCAGAATTGGTGAATCACTTCGTAAATCATTTTTCAAATCGATATAAGAAAGACGTAAAGGGCGTGGCACCCAGGGCCTATGAGATTCTTACTCAATATGAATACCCCGGGAATATACGTGAGTTGAGAAACATCCTGGAGAGAGCGGTTTTACTGTGTGAAGACGGGTTAAGTATTACACCTGACTCCCTTCCCGATGAGTTGTTGGATCGCAGAAGACCGGAACATGACAGCAAGCCCGCCTCACGGGAAGTGACTAGTGGGAATAAGGGTCTGAAAAAAATTGTTGAAGAATACGAAGCCAAGATTATCAGGAAGTCTTTGCAAGACCATAACTGGAACCAGTCTCAGACAGCCATTGCACTTTCCGTTGGTCGCAGAACCTTGATCGAAAAAATTCAACGCTACGAGATCAATTCCACACAACAAGTAAGCTCAGAAGTATAAATCTCCCCCCCAAACGAGTATAATCGTTCACTGGTCCAGTACTTGCGTGCTATCCCGCCAAGATTGCTAAGTTTAAGGTATTGAGTAGTAAGACAAAATGAGGCATTGGTATCTAGTCCTAAGCAAGCCCCGAGGGGAAGAGCAAGCGAGCGAGAACCTGCAACGGCAAGGCTATGAGACCTATGTGCCGCGGGTACTCGGTAAAAGGCGTCGTAATCGTAAGACCTATCCTGCTATTTTACCCCTATTTCCCCGCTACCTCTTTATTCACCTTGAGCCTGGTGTGGATAATTGGGCACCTATACGCTCCACCCGTGGAGTCATCACTTTGGTGCGGTTTGGTATGATGCCGAATCCCGTACCGGACGAGTTGATTGAGCTGCTTAAAAGTGGCGAAAATACAATGGGTTATCATGTTCCTCAAGTAAGAACAATCAATGTTGGCGACAAAATCCGTATAACTGAAGGCGTAATGGAAGGGTATGAGGGGATCTGTAATGCCAAGACCGGGCGGGAACGGGTAGAAATCTTGCTAGACATCGTTGGCAAGTCAACACGCGTTAGTCTATCTCAAGATCAGGTCGAGTTGGCTTCATAACATAGTCAACAAGATAGGATTTGGGGTGATATGCGCGATCCAAATGCAAAGCGGATTCTCGTTACAGGTGGTGCCGGCTTTCTTGGCTCCCATTTATGTGAAAGATTGCTGGCTGCAGGCCACGATGTCCTTTGTGTAGACAACTACTACACGGGGGATAAGCGCAATATCAGTCATTTGCTTGGTAATCCCCATTTCGAATTGATGCGTCACGACGTGACATTTCCACTCTATGTAGAAGTAGACGAGATCTACAATTTGGCGTGTCCTGCCTCACCCATACACTATCAGTTTGATCCAGTTCAGACCACCAAGACTAGTGTGCACGGTGCTATCAATATGTTGGGACTGGCCAAGCGGGTCAAGGCAAAGATTTTACAGGCCTCGACCAGCGAAGTGTATGGCGACCCCGATGTCCATCCTCAGACAGAAGATTATTGGGGGCATGTGAACCCTATCGGTATACGTTCTTGTTATGATGAAGGGAAACGTTGTGCGGAGACTCTCTTTTTTGATTACCACAGACAGCACAATCTGCGAATCAAAGTGGGAAGAATTTTTAATACCTATGGTCCACGCATGCATCCAAATGACGGTAGAGTAGTATCGAACTTCATCGTGCAGGCATTACAGAATCAACCCATCACCATATACGGAAATGGAGATCAAACCCGCTCGTTCTGTTATGTGGATGATTTGATTGAGGCCATGATTCGTTTGATGAATTCGCGAGATGAATTTACCGGGCCGGTGAATATCGGAAATCCAAGTGAATTCACCATACTAGAATTGGCCACCAAGGTTGTCGAAATGACTGGATCCAAGTCTGAAATAAAATTTTTACCTCTACCCAGTGACGACCCCACTCAACGTTGTCCAGATATTAGTCTGGCGCAAAAAGAATTGGGTTGGGCTCCCACGGTTCGCCTTGAGCAGGGTCTGCAAAAGACCATTCAATACTTCGCTCAGCTTATCTCAAAGTCGGTTCAGAAAGCCTCTGGTTTTTAGTTTATATTCAAATAGTTATATATCATTCCTCATAGCTTCCTTTTGGTCTGTCACTTGCTTTGTACTAGGTGTTGGGGCTAAGTGACTCCAGGCCGATCGCTGGGCCGCTGCAACCCGACCAGTCGGTTAATTACAGACTAACCGAATGTTTCTGCACGTTATTTCGAAAAGCATGCTGGCAAAAATGAAACTTGCACGGTAGGGCGGTAGCGTGTCAAAAAAATGTCTAGAAACTGAGCTAAATAGAACCCTATGTGTGGAATAGCTGCCCAAATCTCACTGCGAGCACAAAAACCGATTGATCAACAGAAAATGCGGTCAGCGATTTCCAGTATGGAAAAACGCGGTCCGGACGGAAGTAATATGTGGATCTCTCCGGATAGCTCGGTCGCTTTGGGCCATGTGCGTTTAGCGATCATTGACCCTGATGCGCGTTCCGCTCAACCTATGACAAATGCGAATGAAAACCTACACATTACGTATAACGGTGAGATCTACAATTTCCGGGATTTAAAAACAGACTTGATCCGAAAAGGTGCCAGTTTCCGTACTGATTCCGACACCGAAGTCCTGTTACTCATGTACCAGTTTTACGGTATAGACATGCTTTTTAAATTGCGAGGCATGTTTGCATTTGTAATATATGATTCTGAGCGAAAACGAGTATTTGCAGCCAGAGACAGCTTTGGAATCAAGCCACTCTACTATTGTGAAACTTCAGAAAACCTGTTTTTTGCCTCACAGGTAAAGACTATCAAGCATCACTTTCTTGGTGATCAGACGAATCCTCAACCCGCTGGTGTAGTCGGCTTTTTTCTCTTTGGTAGTGTTCCTGAGCCCTATACGCTACACAAGGAAGTGTTTGCCTTGCCTGCAGGACACTATTTGGAAGTGCAGCAGGAGAACGGCCAGTACAAAATATCGTCGTACGAAACGGCTCTTGATATCGTGGCCGAAGCTCAGGAGCAGTCTTTTCTCAAGAAAGACTATTCGAACAATGACATCAAATCTGCGCTGCTGGAAACGATGGAATACCATCTTGTATCGGATGTGCCAAGTTGTCTATTTCTATCCTCGGGTATTGATTCTTGTCTTCTATTGGCGTTGGCCTACGAACTGGGGAGAAAGGATCTTTGCGCCGTTACGCTTGGCTTTCAGGAGTTTAAAGGTACTGATAAAGATGAAGTGCCCTACGCGAGTGATTTTGCCAAAAAACTCGGAATAAACCACAAAATCAGATACGTTTCCAAGGACGAATTTGATTCTGATATCGAAACTCTCTTAGCAGACATGGATCAGCCTTCCATAGACGGGATCAACACGTGGTATATCGCTAAGGCAGTAAAAGAACATGGATATAAAGTTGCTCTCAGTGGTTTAGGGGGCGACGAATTACTAGGGGGCTACCCTTCGTTTAGTGACGTACCCCAATGGGCAACAACTATACGAAGAACAAAAAGATTTCTTCCGTTTCTATCTCAAATCGGTCTGCTACTTGGTATGGCTAGTCGATATTCGAAACGCATCCCGCCAAAACTTCCTGGACTACTCAGTTTTGGTCAAAGTGTAGAGGGGGCCTATTTTGCAAAAAGGGGTCTGTTTATGCCCTGGGAGTTGGGAGATTATCTTGATGAAGTCACAATTCGACAGGGATTGGCAACCTTGTCTCCTCTAAACAATTTGTGTTCTTTAAAAAGCAAAAATATAAGTGTTAGTCATGCAAAAATATCCGCGCTTGAAGCAGGCTGCTATATGAAAAACCAACTGCTGCGAGATGCAGACTGGGCAGGAATGGGCCATTCAATCGAAATTAGAACACCTTTGGTAGACAGAGTGTTGTGGAAAAAGGCTTTGCCTATGATTCTTCAATCTAAGCTAACAAACAAAAAATCATGGATTGCTGGGCTCGCCAGTAAATTACTAGAACAAAAACTTCTAAATCGGGAGAAAACCGGATTTGAAACACCCATTGGAAGTTGGATGCTGGAAAAATCCAGGGGTGTAAAAAAAAGCCGAGTCGATGGTGCGCAACACTGGTCTAGAACTTGGGCGCGATGTGTGTTCAGCGATTTGGGTATAAAGTAGTGAAAAATATTTTGTTCTTGGCCACCGAAAGTTTTGGTGGTTTCGGCGGAATTGCGCAATACAACAGAGATTTCCTCACGGCCCTATCTAGGTCGGATAGAGTGGAAAATGTGTGGGTTTTGCAGAGATTGACCCGAAACTCATCATTTGTCTTACCGGACAAAATAGATCTTTGTGAAAAGCACAGTATCGGAAAAATTGGCTTTTTTGTAAACGCAATCCGTCTAGCATTTAAAAAACGCGAAGTAGACGAAATTATTTGCGGCCATATCAACTATCTACCGATCGCATTTCTTATTGCACTACTTAAAGGCAAAAAAGTCACTCTTTTGATTTACGGAATCGATGCGTGGGAAAAACCGAGTGGAGCACTCTGGGGAATCGCTAAGTATGCTATTTCAAGAGTGATTTCCATTAGTGATGCAACAAAAAGAAAGTTTATAGCATGGTCAAAATTTAGCAATGAACGTGTAGAAATTCTTCCTAATGCTGTGCATATGGAGCAGTACTCTCTTTCTAAAAATAGGGAAGAGCTAAAAAAAAAATACAAATTGGAAAGCAGGCGTGTATTGTTAACGTTGGGAAGAATGAGCGCTAGCGAACGCTACAAGGGGTTTGATGAAGTGCTCGATATTGTCAAAACATTATCGACAAAAATTAGTAATATTATCTACGTGATTGCTGGCGATGGAGACGACAGACAACGACTGCAGAAGCGAGTCTCAGATGAGAGTTTAAGCGAATTCGTGCTATTTACAGGCCTTGTGACAGATGAACAACGCCTTGAACTTTTCCAATTGGCTGATTTGTATGTGATGCCTAGTTACGGAGAAGGTTTCGGGTTTGTTTTGCTGGAAGCCCTTGCATGTGGAACACCCGCAATTGGGAGTCTGCTTGATGGTACACGTGAAGCATTGCGGGACGGCTTACTGGGTGACCTTGTGGATCCGAAAAATTCTTCTCAGCTATTAGATGTGGTGGTTAAGAATCTAAATAAGCCACACAGTATACCGGAGGGTTTGGGTTATTATTCCTTCCCAAATTTTTGTAAACGCACTGAAGATCTGATTCTTGGCTAATTTCTTATGAAAAAAAGGGCACTCATTTGTGGAGTAAGCGGCCAGGATGGAGCATATTTATCCAAGCATTTACTAAATAAAGGATATGAAGTAGTAGGGACGTCGAGAAATGCTGAACAAAGCGCTTTTTCCAACCTGAAGGCGTTAGGAGTAGAGCAGTCTATCGACACCTTATCAATGGACCCATCTGATTTTGCAAGCGTTATTTCTGTTCTCAAAAAAATAGAGCCTACGGAAATATACAATCTATCCGGACAGAGTTCGGTTTCGCTATCGTTTTCCCAGCCAACAGAAACATTCAAGAGTATCGTGATCGCAACACTAAATATTCTAGAAGGTATGCGGGCGATAGACAACACTTGCAAGTTTTACAATGCCGCTTCTAGTGAAATATTTGGCGATACGGGTGGAAAAAAGGCCAATGAAAACACGATGTTTAATCCACTCAGCCCATATGGAGTGGCCAAGGCGGCGGCGGTATGGAACGTGAGAAACTATCGAAAAAGTTATGGTTTGTATGCCTGCTCTGGAATCCTGTTCAACCATGAGTCACCATTGCGGCCAATCAATTTCGTTACAAGGAAAATTGTACACACCGCTTGTCAAATTAAACTCGGTAACGCAGACACGCTGGAAATGGGAAACTTGGAGATCCGTCGGGACTGGGGATGGGCTCCGGAATATGTGGAAGCAATGCACGAGATGCTTCAGATAGAAAGCCCAAAGGATTTCATTATAGCAACGGGTGAGACGTCCAGTCTTAAAGATTTTGTTCAGACCACATTTGAAATACTTAATCTAAATTGGAAAGAGCATGTCACGGTGAATAAGAAATACTTTCGACCAAACGAACTTTTAGAGAATAGAGCAGACCCGCGTAAGGCCAAGAGAGAGCTGGGTTGGTCAGCCAGGCTCAAAATGAGAGCGATAATTGAAAAATTAGTGGAGTCTGAGCTACAAAATTCAAATAAAGAGAATATCGACAAAAGACTAGCCGCAAAAGGCTAAGCAAACTATGAGTATAGCTGAGATAAAGGACTATATTGCGACTCTAATTCATGATGGTGTTGCGTTTCTCTATTTTGTTTACATACGAAAGGAGTATAAGCGAGTTCACAATCGGAAAGAAAGTGTTACTTCCAGAAATAGCGGTAATAGTGTTCAATGTAATTGGAAATTTTCAAATGAAATAAAATTGTGTAATGCAGTACCAATTACAGCAAAAATACTACTTAAAAAAAGCTGTGAAGAATACCCCTTTGTACTAAAAGATAGTTTGCCCGTTCGAAGCAATGATATATTGATTAGCGTAATAATTGGTCATCGAGGCTTGGAAAGGATCGAGCATCTAGAGAAAACAATTGACTCCTTTTTTGGCCAAACGTTCTCGCAATTCGAAATAATAGTTGTTGAATCAGATCAGGTCTCACGGTTGAAACTGCGAGAAGAAATTCAACACGTTTTTTGCGCTAACAAAACAAAAGAGCCCTATAATAGGGCGCAGACCTTCAATGTGGGTGCGCGAATGGCTAGGGGACAACTGCTAGTTCTTCATGACAATGATATGATTGTCCCTTCTACCTACCTTCAAGAGCTATATGATAGGTACTGTGAAGGTTACAAATTTATCAATATAAAGAGATTTATATTTTACCTTAGCGAAACTACTAGCAAACACTATAGAGCTACTTCTAAACTAGATTATGAAAACTTTATTTTTGAGTCTGTAGTGCAAAATCTTGAAGGAGGAGGAAGTGCGGCAGCGTGTAAAGATTCGTTTTTCGAAATTGGGGGTATGGACGAAAGCTTTGTCGGATGGGGTGGAGAAGATAACGAATTCTGGGAGCGAGCGTCGACTAGGTCTGTATACAGTGCTGGTAGCCAGCCGATAATTCATATTTGGCATCCGAGTCAAAAAGAAAAGAAAGAACGAGATACTGCATCGGGAGTCAAACGCTACTTCGATCTTCAGAAAGTAGATGCCTTTACGCGTATTGAAAATTTAAAGAGGTCAAAAAGTGGCTGATATCATTGAAGGGCTAGTATCAGTCATTATTCCGGTCTATAACAGACCTAAACAGATCGTAGAAGCTGTTGAAAGCGTGCTAACGCAGACGTATGAAAAATACGAGATTATCGTAGTAGATGATGGCTCCAACGACGAAACGCCGGATGTCTTAAAGTCACTTGAGTCATTGCACCAAGGAACGGTTAGAATATTTCGCAAAAAGAAGGGTGGGCCAGGAAGAGCAAGAGAACATGGGCGTGTACATGCAAAAGGGGAATTTGTCCAATATTTGGATAGCGATGATATCTTGTTGCCCGAAAAATTTCGACTACAAATTCAGAAATTACACGAGCATCAAGATGCTGAAATTTGTTATGGGAAAACACGATACCGAAATCGACAAGGACAGACAGACAATTCACCGATAAAGGCAACAGGAGAAGAACGCGAATTTCTCTTTCCAAAGCTTCTCGTAGATCGTTGGTGGGATACATCTACTCCACTGTTCAAAAGATCTATTATTGACAAATGTGGGCCTTGGACTTCACTCAAAAATGAAGAAGACTGGGAATACGAGGCCCGAATGGCTAGATTTTCACCAAAACTGGTATATTGTAACGAGTTTGTTTCTGAGACACGCGATACGGACGATAATCGACTATGTAGAGATGAAAAAAATCTGTTAAGAAAATTTCGTCACAGATCACTCGCTCACCGTTTAATTGTATCTTACGCAATTGATTCAAGTGTCGATTTACGTTCTTTTGAAATGAGACACATGGCGAAGGATCTCTTTCTTTTGGGTCGGCAGTGTGCAGCAGTTGGTCTTAAAAAAGAGTCTATTAAATTGGTTAAATGCTCAAAAAAGATATCGAAAAACAAAGAGGATGGTTGGAAGTACTGCCTATTCGATATATCAGCCACTTTTTTGGGATACCAGCTCGCAGGAAAACTATTTAGCAAGCTCGACAAAATACGAACTTCCGTATAATTGATAGGTGACAAATAAGAAAACGGAAATTGTGTTTGATTGAAATTCATAAACTGGAAATTGATAGTAGGAGCAGGCATGAAGATCACAGGCGATATATATGGAAACAAAAATTGCAGAATATGAGATTTAGTTAGTAAAGAAATGTCTTGATTCTAGTTATATTTCTATACTGTATTAAACCGGTGGCTGTGGTTACCCTATGCATTTTAAAGCGTTTTAATCCTAGAGTATTTGTAAATCACCTGAAAGCAGATAAAAGTGGGGCGAGAGAATATGGGAATCTTTTGACAACCATTTTGCCATACCACAGTTTTGGAAAATATTACTACGTACTTATTTGTAAAGACAATGTAATAAGAAATGTAATAAATGAGTTGGTATTGTCAGTGTATACCAAGCATCATCTAAAAAATCCATGGTGGATACCTGTTACATTAATCTCTAATGTTCTTGCGCTTGTACTGGCGTCCGTGAGCGCAATTTATGGACAAAAACTGGTACACAAATAAATTAATTAGGGACATGAAAAGATTGTCGCACAATTAATCTCGTTCTATCGGGTTACTAAGGATCGTAGACAGAAGGGTTTTTTCAAAAATTATGCATTTTCTCCAAAAGAATTGGATTTGTAAAATGATGATCGGTTGTATTGTTGAGTAACGGCCACGTAATTGTAAATATTGTTTTAGTT
>JAOUPJ010000238.1 GCA_029879945.1 Gammaproteobacteria bacterium | reverse complement strand
TTTCATCAAACCCTCCCCCCATACTGAATGAATGAAGTCGTCACGCCCAGAACCGGCTCGATAAAGCCCGTAACGCATGGGATTTTTTTCGGCATAGTTTTGGTGATAGTCTTCTGCTGGGTAGAAAGCCTGTGCTTGCACCAGCTCAACAACAATGGGTTTATTGAATCGCTTACTTTCTTCCAGTTCACGCCTGGATTTTTCTGCCAGCTCTTTTTGACTGGCATCGTGGAAAAATATGACGGGACGATATTGAGGGCCGCGATCAACAAAAGCACCCTGGCTATCGGTAGGGTCTACGTTACGCCAGTAGACACCTAGCAGTTCTTCAAAACTGGTCTTGCTGCTATCGTAGGTAATCTGTATTGCTTCCACGTGCCCGCTTTGACCACTGGTCACTTGCTGGTAGCTGGGATTTTCCACGTGCCCACCGGTGTACCCCGACTCGACATTATGTACGCCCGCCAGTTCTTTAAAGGGATGCTCCATACACCAGAAACACCCGCCGGCAAAGGTGGCTTTGGAGAGATTTTCGTTTTGCGTCTGTGCTGTCGTCATGCTATTTACCTGCTGTTCCTGATTCAAAAAGCCGAGTGCCAATAGGGCAGCCACAAGAACAAAAAGAGTGGAGCGCTTGTTTAAATAATTCATTTTTCATCCGCCTATCTGGTCTCTATTCTTACAATCTACGCGATGTTTCTAGAGCCCTGCTAACAAAACTATCACATTTTTGTCACAGGGATAACGACGGAGCTGGTGTGGTTTATCAGACGCCGCCTCAATCAAACAGACTCCTCACAGCGCTATATGTTTCGCTGAATTCGTTTTTGTGAGTAAGGTATAGCGCACATCTGCCGTCAATTTCAGTGAATTCAGTGCCTTGGCGCGCTGCTTCCCCTCATAACTTGCCCGAAAGAAGTGAGGTGTCATGAACAACAGGTTTTCAATTTCCTTATTGGTATCGAGTTCAAACGAATACCTTAGCTGAGACTGCTCCACAACAGTGAACGAGGCTGGCCACATCCTTTCAGACCGTTCTTTCAACTCAGGGTAGAGTAACTCCCGTAGCTCGATAAGGTGATTTTCCCCTGCCTCAATCAACAGGACTCTTCCCTGCGATTTCAGTACATGCGCAAACGATTCATAAACGGGGAAACCAAAACCGCAGACTATCGTATCTATCGTTTCGCCTTGAATGGGCAGTTGTCGATTACTGGCCACCAGCCATTGAATCTCCTTGTTTCTTCCTGCGGCGGCCTGAATGGCTTGCTTCGAAATATCAACGCCGCTTAACGATACCTTGAGACTCGTTTCATCTTCTCCCAGAGCACGATAAAGTCTATCCAGATAATAGCCTTCACCGCAGCCTGCATCCAGGATTGAATATTCAGAATTGGGATGCGCCAGGCGCTTGATGATTTCGTTCATGTGATTTGAGACCGGAGCAAAATGGCCTGCCTCTAAAAACGCACGCCGGGCAAGCACCATCTCTTTACTATCACCCGGGTCTTTCGATCGCTTGTACTGCACGTTGAGCAGGTTCACATAGCCTTTACGAGCGATGTCAAAGCTGTGTCCCTTGATACATACCAGACTCGTTTCGTTTCCTGTAAGGGGTTCGCCATCCAAGGGACAGCACAAGTGTGGAAATGTAAAGAATTGCGTCATGATGGCTAAGCATACCTTAGACGCCCATCAGTGCAAGCTACTATCGATTCATTGCATTTCTACAACCTATACATTAGGCGTGCTCAGGCATACGCTGGGTTTTCTTGTGATATACACTTCTAGCAGGCCAAATAATTATAACGTGTTGATTATTTAGTAAATTTAACTGTAACACCGCCGAGCGAGGCTACCTACTCGGAAACAGAGAGCAATCCTTTGAGCAAATTTTGATAGCTATGCCCGCAGCTAGAATTCTGTCAGGCGGCAAATAATCCTTCTAAATCAAATCGCTTCGCTTAATATTTCACCACCACGAATATTGCGTTTGAAATACGTGGCCGGCAACAGGTTTTGGTAGTGAAAATTCACCACCCTATGCAGCCAAAAGGCACTAAAATGCGCAATATTTACCGTGAATACTCAATCATCCAGATCTGCGGTCGTAACACTAGATAGATATCCGGTTAGACGGTGTCTCATGGACTACACCGCTTGTAGGCGGGAATGGAAAAGATTCAGCGTGCGCTAATTATGAAGTTAATTCGAATCTGCCTGATTTGTATGGGAGTGACCGCTATTGCGCTGACAGCGGTGACCGTCTCCTGTGCCCTGCTTCAGCCAAAACCCCTAGCGACAAGTGTTCAAGACCGCATCTTACTTCATGAGGCAAAAGACACTATCTTGGCCGCTGACTACTCCGTGAGTATGGTTGGCGACATCATGCTGGGAGGAACAGCCAAAGAAATCTACCAGAAAAATGGTTATCGATACGCATTTGATCAAACCCGTCACCTACTACACAAATCTTCCATCGCTTTTGGAAATCTAGAGGGGCCGCTTGCTGTTTGGGGATTAACTGACCCCAAGAAAACCTACTCATTTCGCTCTCACCCTAAGAAGTCTGCAGATGCCTTGGCCTTCGCGGGATTTGATGTATTGGCTTTAGCGAACAACCATGCACTCGACTATGGCGTGGCCGGCATGCTTCAAACCATGGATGCATTGGACAAGCAAAAAATCAAACATGTGGGAGGAGGTTTAGACCTCAATGAAGCAAGACAAGCAAAATATGTCAATGTCGACGGGAAAAAGGTCGCCTTTCTTTCATATTCTCTAACCTTTCCAGAAGAATTCTGGGCCACCGAAACACATCCCGGTGTTGCGTTTGGACATAAGGAACATGTAATTGAGGATGTGCAAAACGCTAAGCGATATGCCGATGCTGTACTTGTCTCCATCCATTGGGGAAGAGAATCCACAACGAAATTGCGACCCTATCAGGAAAATATTGGCAGAGCGGCTATTGACGCTGGGGCGTCTATCGTAATCGGGCATCATCCCCATATACTCCAAGCGGTGGAGCAATACAAACACGGCGTCATACTTTATAGTCTTGGGAATTTCGCCTTCGGCTCCTACAGCAAACGTGTTCATAGTAGCGTGGTAGCCCAAGCCCACTTCAAAGGTTCCGATTTGGTCAAACTAAGGTTTTGGCCCATTTTCGTTCGTAATAATGACGTTCTATTCCAATCTAAAATTTTCGATGAAGAACAGGCCAACGAAGTTGTCTCTCATCTTCAAACGCTTTCCGCCGAACGTGGCACCCAGCTGATCAATGATGCCGGCACAGCTTTGCTTATTTTAGAAAAGAACTCCTAAGCTCCCAAAGCAATACTTTTTGTATTCTTTCAGTCTTGCCACGAGCAGAGACCTCACCAAACATTTAAATTCACCCCGAAGCACTCGTACTTCTTTAGCGGAAATCGTATTCAATCGACAATTGTAACATTTCGTAAATACTAGAAACAGCTCAGCCCAATTGGTCCGATAAAGAACTTAATGAAACAAGCCAATCACCCGCTAATCCGTAACATCGAACCACAAGCATTAAATCATGAAACCTACAACTGATTTTAGCTATACAAGAACACTCGATTTAGTTCTAACAAAACCCCTTGGCTCGATAGAAACTGAAGCCGATGAAAGAAAATCAAGGCTTTTGAGCGCAATATTGCTCATCATCATTTCGCTACAACTAATCACATTAATTCCTCGCATTCACACCGGTATCCCCGAATTTTTGTATTTAGCCTCTGTAGCAAATGCCACAGCTTATCTACTTTCTCGATTTGGGCAGCATCATATGGGCGCAGTGCTTTGGGGAAGCACCAACTCCGCAACCGTTTTTTTTAGTGTGATTACAGAACCAGATTCCGCAATAGCTGCCCCGTATTTTTTGTCTTTTAGCGTACTGCTCGTCTCATTAATGTTTAACAAAAAAACGACTGTTTTTGTCGGCATTTTTAACATCGCTGGACTAATGACACTGCAAAGCTACTCCGACTTCAGCAGCTCAGTTTACATTTTCAATACCGCGACATTAATTCTTGCAATTGCTTTAGTACACTACAGTGACAAATTTTTTAGGTTACAAGAAAAAGAAATAGAACGCCAGGCGCTTCACATCAAATCACTGATAGACTCGACGGACAAACCAGTTTACGGCATAGACAAGGATAACAAATTAACGTTTGCCAATCCGGCATGCCTAAAAACACTAGGCTACAATAGCTTGAGAGAAATATTGGGTAAAAATTCGCACGAAGTACTTCACTGCAAACCAAGCGAAAGCGAATCCATTTGCCCCTTGTGTGAAGCAAATCAACTAAAGCGCTCTTACAAGTCCGACGAATTAGTATTTAAACACCAAAACGGCTCTACTCTAGAAGTGGAAGTCATGTTGACGCCTATCAGCACTAAAAACACACCCGCATGGTCCGTTGTTACATTCGACAACATTAGTGAGAGAAAAAAAATTGAAGCGGAACTCTTTGCTTATAAGTCCAAATTAGAAGAACTTGTTCAACAACGCACTAAAGAATTGGAGAATGCACAAAACGAACTAATTCGTAGTGAACGACTAGCTACACTTGGAAAGCTTACAGCTACAATTTCACATGAAATCAGAAATCCGTTAGCGGCGATGCCCCCTTCCCTCTACCTCATCGAGAAGCTGGTCGACACATCATCGGACCCGAGAATCAAAATAGCGTTGGAGCGTATTGCGCGTAATGTAGCGCGCTGCGACCAGATTATTGACGAACTTCTCGATTTTGCGCGAACAACCGATCCTGATATAAAACTCCATTTGCTAGACAACTGGATCAGCGAATTTATCAAGGACCATCCCCTTCCATCACCTATTCTGCTACACACACAACTTGGCTTGGGCGAACGCGCTGTGGGGTTTGATCGCAACAGACTTCAACGCGTATTAATTAATTTGATGGACAATGCCCGTGACTCGTTAAATTCGAGTGTAGAGAAAGGGGTCAACTCTACACCTAGCGTTACGATTAAAACCGAACTTGACGGTGATAAAGCCGTTATTTCTGTCATCGACAACGGTTTGGGCATACCACAAGATGTTCAAGATAGAATGTTTGAACCTCTCTTCTCAACCAAAACGCATGGCGTGGGCCTCGGCATGCCGACCATAAAGCAAATTATCGAGCAACATCAGGGGCAGGTGTCTGTTAGCAGTAAGGAAGGGGAGGGTGCTACGCTAAGCTTTTGGCTTCCGCTAGACACGCAGAAGCGTGTCCGCGCCGCTTAAACAAAAGGCCGCCTTTATTACAAAGACGGCCTAAAACTCTCAGTTATATCTTAGACTATGAATTGCTTACATCGTATTTGTTTTTCATATTGTCCTTAATAATATTTCCAATCGATTTAGACTGCCCACACTGAGTTCCTTCGTTTAGAGCAATATGTTTGGTGACAGCATCCATCAGTGTATTCGTTGTGATACAGGTGGTGAGATCAACCGGGGTACCTAGACTATCTGGGTTTTCCAGCCAGTCTGTCACGTTATAGACCAGTTGCACATTGGCGCCCACCGCAGAATCCACTATAAAACCACCAACCGGCTCGAAACGGATATCTTCGGTAACTCTTACAGTCAAGGTAAAGGTACCTTGTGGATCAAGAGTATGCGTACCCGTCACCACCAAGGCATTACCCAGTAAGGTATCACCTGCCAATAACAGATTG
>JAOUPJ010000275.1 GCA_029879945.1 Gammaproteobacteria bacterium | reverse complement strand
ATACGTCTAATTTTCCAGTATGGGAAAAATCGAAAATACCCACCTCCTGAAAATATAATTTCTTTGAAAAAAGCTCGATACGAATTTATAGGGAACTCTTTAAGCCGAGCCCCCTTGTAGTCAACCATCACTGGCCGCGCAACGCCAAAATCCGAGTACCCACCATGTGCACGCTTTACAGGAAAAATGGAGCTATCAACTTGAATTCCATTTTCTACTAGAATTTCGAACACTCTTTCGTTTCCACGCTTAATAGAAAACCCTGGGGCACGGTAAGAAAGTACTTTTTCCCCCAAAACATCTTCCAAAATAGAAATAGATTTTTTAATATCATCCTCAAAATCCTCTATTTTTTGTTCATACACTAGTTGATGAAGATTTGAATGAGTACCAATTTCATGGCCACCGCTTGATATTTTTCTAACTATGTCTGGATACTCCTGCGCTACCCAACCTAAACAAAAAAAAGTAGCTCTCTGCCCCCTATCATCCAACATTGTTAGTATACGCTCTACATTCCCGTGAATTCTGGAAGGAAATTTCCTCCAACTTTCTTCCCCTCTTGTACTATCATTGTCAAGAATATGGAACCACTCTTCTATGTCAAACGTAAGTATATTCATTAGAAAAATTTTTTTCCTCTCTGCTTAAACATCTTTACGTCCGCTCTAGTTGGAAATGAAAAGTAGCTCATTTCCTCGTCTTTATTTTCAATTAAGTCAAATTTTCCAGTGCGAACCAAATCAATCGCCTCTAGCACCGCATTCATGCCCATACGCTTGGACAACCGAATTAGCTGCTCTTGTGACATATCACCAATCTCAAACTTTTTCTGTACTAGAATTTCGCCACTATCAATACCTTCGTCGACAAAAAAAACTGACACTCCACTGTATGTTTCTTCATTTTTTAATACCCAAAACGATGGTAACAATCCACGGTATTTTGGGAGTAAAGACGTATGCAAATTCAAACAACCTTTCGGCGCCAAATTGATTAATGAACGTTTGAATATCTGGTTACCTGCAATTGAAACCAATAGATCTGGCTTATACATCTTAATCTTATCTAATGATTTTTCTGAATTAATACTCTCATCCAAAGAAACAACATCGACATTGTGTTCTTTCAAGACAGCCAGTACAGATTTCCTATTAAACAACTTATTTGCGATAAACTTCAAAGAATATCTTATAAAAAATATCCATCCAAAAACTTTGTATGTATTTACAGCTTTATTAACAAATGTCTCCCTCTTCCCAAACGGAGAAGCTTCAAATAAGCAACAACCAACAATTTCTGTATGAGGTGGAAGATTGTTAAGAAGGTAGTCGATATTCTCAGAAAGATAAAATGGATCATTCTGTGTAATAACAAAGACTTTCATAGCTTATTTAACACCAATAAAATCATAAACTTAATATACACAATTTGTCGACGTATGCGTGTTGGATCACTTAGCAATCGATACAACCATTCTAAACCGAGAGATTGAAACATCTTCGGTGCTCGCTTGACAGTACCGGTGAAAACATCGAATGTTCCACCAAGCCCCATGTAAAAGGCGTCGTGATGACTCTTTCTACATTGTTCTATTAGAGCCTCCTGCTTAGGTGAACCCATAGCAACACATACTATTTTTGCCCCGGATTGAGCTATATTCTGTACAACTATATTTTGATCATCAAAATATCCATCACAACATCCAACTAGATTTACTTTGTATTCCTCTTTGAGTTTTGTACACGCTAATGCCAATACCTGAGGTTTGCCACCTACCAAATAGACTGGCACGCCGAGCTCACCGGCTTTTTCCATTACATTTTCCCATAGATCACAGCCGGGCACTCTATTTGCGCTTACCCCTTTTTTTCGCATTGCTAATACTGCACCAATACCATCGGCGTACCTAAGTGTGCCTGATTGAATTATGTCCATTACTTTTGGGTCTCTACGCGCAGACATTATTTTTTCTGCGTTGATGGCTATAGCGAATTCATATGCAACACCACCAAAATCATCAACTATAGAATCTACGGCCTCCTGAATATTATTAAAATTCACAATATCTATACCTGATATGCTAGTAGTTGATAAATATTTCATATAATGTTCTCAACAGTTCCTGTTTAAATCTTTATAAACAAAAGTATTTCTTTCTCACTTTAGGACGCAAAAATGGTCACTTTAATTCCAATCTCACTCGTTATTTTACTGTCACTTCAAAGGTAGTAAGAAATTTTTTGATTAAATTAAGCGGATTCGTGGCAAATTCGATTTTTGGAGAATATTATCTGAATCATTTAATTTTCTTCTAGCAATAAGCCTAGATTTTTTTCCACCAGGTGGCGAGTGAACTTAAAGCGAAAAGTTGCCTCGACATATCCAAGTCCCCTCTGATATGCCTGTTTAAAATTCCCTGAATACCTTTTTTGTCCAAAAGCCCCAAGTGAGGGGCATTTTCGTCAAGAAGCAGAGCAAATATCCGATCCTTCCACTCTTTCTTTACCCAAGTACCGAATGGCACCTGAAATCCCTTTTTTCTTCTTTGTACAATACTTTTCGGTAAATAATTCATCGCCATTTTCTTGTGAACTATTTTAGACTTCCCTATCGCAACTTTATAGTTTAATGGTAATGATTCTACAAATTTAACAAGCTCTAGATCTAACATTGGCACTCTCGCTTCAACGGAAAATGCCATTGATACCTTGTCTCCATATATCAATAGATCATCGGATAAGTTTAATTGAGTATCTATCCGCATCATTTTTTCAACCGAAGATAACGACTGACCTTTGTACCTTAATAGATGCTTTTCAATTAAAGTTTTGACGTAATTACTTGAGTTGCCATGAAATAACGATTCCCTCTCTCGATCACTAAATAGGGAATATACTTCATAAAATCTATCTACTTCATTCGTTTTCGAAAGGGAACGAACCCCCCTTTCGGCATATGAAGGAAGCCTTTTAGCTTTTCCAACCAAACCAACCATTCGAGCTATAAGTGAGATACAAGGTATCTTTGAACAAAGCAGTTCAGACTGATACCTTCTATACCCCCCCCATGGTTCGTCACATCCTTGACCAGTTAGCACTACTTTCACATCAGAGCCGGCGCGCTTCATCAAATACCACATTGGCAGTATAGACGTAGTGCCTAATGGCTCCTCCACGCTTTCCGTTACACTATCCAGCGCACCCCAGAGATCGTCATAACTTAGTCTTATATGATAGTTTTTGAGGCCCAAGATGCTTGCAGTTTCCTTTGCGTCATCAATCTCGCAATCTTCCAATCCCGATTCATAACCAACTGTGTAAGTTGGAGAGTCAATATTTCGTTCTTGTACCATCGACGCAATTAACGCAGAATCAATGCCACCAGACAATAAAATACCTACAGGCACATCTGAGAGAAGCTGACGATCAACTACTTTTTTCAGCATCTCTTGGTAATCTTTCATTGCATCGTCAACATTACCTACATATTTTTCACTGCAAACCTTACTACGGGTTTGTATTAGCACTGAATCGTTGCTCAAATCGTATTCGAGAATTTCCCCAGGAGCTAATCGTCTAACCTGCTTAATCAATGTTTGAGGTGACGGAGTAAATCGCAACGTAAGGAAGGTTTTAAGCGCTTCCTCATCCACTTCAAAGGGGCTTGAAATAAGCTGACGAATACCCCTAATTTCTGAGGAAAAGATAAACTCGTTCTTTGAGTGGGAGAAATACAGAGGCTTTACTCCAAACGTGTCTCTTACTAAAAATAGCTTAGCTTCCTTTCTATCATATGCTGCAAACGCATACATGCCATTAAGGGTTTTCGTAGTTTCTACTACACCTTTAAGAGAAATCAATTCTACCAGTGTTTCAGTATCTGAATGACCTCGAAATTGCTGATTTATGTTTTTCCTTAATTCAAAGTGATTATATATCTCACCATTAAAAACTAAGCACCATCTACCATTTTTACTCATCATCGGCTGTTGACCTGCATCCGACAAATCTTGTATTGCCAATCTAGTGTGAAAAAGATTGACACTTGCGGCACCATATGTTGAAGTCCAGAAATCGGAGCTATCTGGGCCTCGATGACGAAGACTATTTAGTACCTTATCACTCTCGATTCTACTATCACGACACGTCACACTACCCGCTATGCCGCACACTAGACAGTTTCCTCTAATACGCGCTGGTCGAGTCTGAAGGAATGATATTTGAGTGGTACGATGCCCCATCTTTGAAACTCACGACCCCAAAGACGGCCTAAAAAATCTCGTCTAACAAACCACGTTTCAGATTTACAAAATTTTTCTGTAATATGTTGTCTAAAGTTAAATGCTTCTGAGATAAAACCGAAATCGACCAAAAGCCCCAAGTACTCGGCTTGGTCGTACAAATCGTAAACATACGGATCACTGAATTTTCGGTTATTTAAGGCAAATCTTTTACAAAGTCCGGTTTCCTGCTCGTACAAATTTCGATTTATATAATCCCAACCTCTTTCTATTGAATCATCCAAATCAGGTAAATTGGGTACTAACTCTCTAAGTTTAATAAGGTTTTTCACTACAAAACAAGAATGAAAAGTGTCAATGAATGTCCCATTTTTATCGTCCATATAGAGCCAAGAACCATCTTCTTGTTGCTTACATACTACCCAAGCGACAAGCTTTGTTAGCTTGTGCAATAGTTCACTCTCACCACTTCGTGAATAATGTAAAGCATAGGCAAATGCTGCATAGGCATTAGCGTTAATTACAACTCCCTTTTCGTCTTTAGGTGAATAAGATACTGCCATACACTCTTCATCTTCATAAAGAATCGCGAGCGATTCCAGAAAGGGTAGAGTACCTAAAAAATACTCTTCAACTC
>JAOUPJ010000237.1 GCA_029879945.1 Gammaproteobacteria bacterium | reverse complement strand
AACTGGCTCGATATGCCCGCTGTTCGGGGGCACAGGTGGGATATTCCGGTCTCAAAGACCGGCATGCTGTGACTCGGCAGTGGTTTAGTCTGCCCCGGGCTTTGCCGGAATCCGCAGTTCCCCTTTTGAGGGAGCAGGGCATCGAAATCCTGCGCACACTGGCGCACGATAAAAAGCTCAAACGGGGCACACACAAGAAAAATCGATTTCAACTCTGCGTGCGTGACTTGCTTGCCGATCATGCACAGCTCGAAGTACGCCTGCAACGGCTTGCCATCGATGGCGTGCCGAATTATTTTGGCGAACAGCGATTCGGTATCAATGGTCAAAACTTAGACCGCTGCCTCCAGTTACCCAATTTGCGTAAAGTCAGCAAAATTAAAAAGGGCCTCTATCTCTCGGCAGGGCGTGCCTTTCTGTTCAATCGGGTCCTTTCCCAGCGCATTACACAGGGCACATGGAATCAAGCGATGCAGGGCGATCTGTTTAATCTGGACGGAACCAACAGCTACTTTAAACCAGACGAGATCGACGAGCAGTTAACCACACGTCTTAAGCAACAGGACATCCACCCCACCGGTCCGTTGTGGGGCAAGGGCGAGCCGCAGACCACGGGACCTGTCTTGCAAAGGGAACAGGACGAGGCCCGCGCACAGGCCGATTTGGTCACTATACTGGAACAAGAAGGCCTGCAACAACAAAGAAGGGCATTGCGTGTGAGGGTGGAAGACTTGGACTGGAACATCGGCCATAAAGAGCTGAAACTATCGTTTACATTGCGAGCAGGTTCTTTTGCCACCGCCGTGTTACGAGAATTGCTAGACTACAGGGATATGGCCAGTGCGGGCAGTGCCGGTTGACAAAATTTCACTAAGTCCGTAGAGTTTTTCAGTACTACACACTGGCTGATTAAACAATCATCAACTTGCGAGGGAGAGCCCAATGTCACTCAAAGGGAGCAAGACAGAAGCAAATTTAAAAGCGGCGTTTGCTGGCGAATCACAAGCCAATCGTCGTTATCTTTATTTCGCCGCCAAGGCCGACGTGGAAGGCTATAATGACGTGGCGACGGTTTTTCGTTCAACTGCCGAAGGTGAAACGGGTCATGCGCATGGTCATCTGGAGTATCTGGAAGAGACCGGTGATCCGGCCACGGGTCTGCCTATCGGCGGCACAGCAGACAATCTGAAAGCCGCGATAGCCGGCGAAACCCATGAATACACCGATATGTATCCAGGCATGGCCAAGGCCGCGCGGGATGAAGGTTTCGACGAAATTGCAGATTGGTTTGAAACCCTGGCCAAGGCCGAACGTTCTCACGCCAATCGATTCCAAAAAGCGCTAGACACACTCGACTAGCGGTCTGAATGTCAGGAACAATGGGCCGGCATTTCCCGGCCCTTGTCTTTTATAGGTATAGGCAGGCGAATGATGGTTTATTCATCTGCTATATTTTCTTGTTAGGACTGCAAAGCCCCGTTTAATTCCACGGATGTAAAGGAAACGAATGGCGAAAGACTATAGTGCCTCGGATATAGAGGTTTTAACCGGGCTGGAGCCGGTTAAAAAGCGTCCCGGTATGTATACCGACACGACGCGACCCAATCATCTCGCGCAGGAAGTGATAGACAACTCAGTGGATGAGGCCATCGCCGGTCATGCATCCACCATTGAGGTTGTGCTCTACAAAAACGAATCGCTGGAAGTACGCGACGATGGTCGCGGCATGCCCATCGATATGCACCCCAAAGAAAAGGTGCCCGGATTAGAGGTCATCCTGACGCGTCTGCATGCCGGGGGAAAGTTCTCCAACAAGAACTACCAGTTCTCGGGTGGACTGCATGGCGTGGGTGTGTCGGTGGTTAATGCCCTTTCCAAGGAACTGGAAGTCTGGGTACGCCGCGGTGGCAAAGAATACTATATGAACTTTGCCGATGGAAAAAAGAAATCCAAACTCAAAGAAGTGGGTAGCACCGAAAAAAATGCAACGGGCACCCGCTTGCGTTTTTTACCCAATCCCAAATACTTCGACTCCAATAAATTTTCTGTGACACGTTTAAAACACGTGTTACGCGCCAAAGCCGTACTATGTCCTGGACTGAAGATTCGTTTCTTTGCCGAAAAAGAAAATATCTCGGAAGAGTGGTATTACGAAGATGGGCTGGTCGATTACCTCAAAGGGGAAATGGCTGGCGCGACACTCGTACCCAGTGATCCTTTTTGTGAAAATCTGAAAGGCGAATCAGAGCAAGTGGACTGGGCCGTGAGCTGGGTGCCGGACGGGGGTGAACTGCTGACCGAGTCCTATGTAAATCTGGTTCCTACTCCTCAGGGGGGCACGCATGTCAATGGACTGCGTACTGGGCTCACCGAGGCTATCCGTGAATTCTGTGAGCTGAAGAATTTATTGCCCAAAGGCGTGAAACTTTCACCCGAAGACGTGTGGGAACGCTGCGCCTATATCCTATCGGTGAAATTGGAAGACCCACAATTTTCCGGGCAGACCAAGGATCGTTTGTCTTCCCGTGAATGCGCCCCTTTCGTTTCCGGCGTGGTAAAAGACGCCTTTCTCATCTGGTTAGGTGAGAATTCAGCGGACGGGGAAAAGATTGCTGAGATCGCTATCAGCAATGCGCAAAAACGCATGAAAGCGGCCAAAAAAGTGGTGCGCAAGAAGGTCACCAGCGGACCGGCACTACCGGGGAAATTGGCAGATTGTTCCTCACAGGATTCCGGTCGTACCGAACTGTTTTTGGTGGAAGGGGACTCGGCCGGCGGTTCGGCCAAACAGGCCCGCGACAGACAATTCCAGGCGGTCATGCCGCTGCGCGGTAAGATCCTCAATACCTGGGAAGTGGAGTCACAGCAGGTATTGGCCTCACAAGAGGTGCACGATATCTCTGTGGCCGTGGGTGTTGATCCGGGTTCCGATGATCTGCGTGGCCTGCGTTATGGAAAGGTCTGTGTACTCGCGGATGCCGACTCGGATGGTGCCCATATCGCAACCTTGTTATGTGCCTTGTTCGTTCGACACTTTCGTCCGCTCGTTGCGGCGGGGCATGTCTTTATTGCCATGCCACCTCTCTACCGCATCGATGTGGGTAAGAATATCTACTACGCGTTGGATGACAATGAAAAGCAAGGTGTGCTGGATCGCATTGTTGCAGAGAAGATCAAAGGCAAACCCTCGGTGACCCGTTTTAAGGGATTGGGTGAGATGAATCCTTTGCAATTGAGAGAAACCACCATGGACCCGGACACACGCAGGCTGGTGCAGCTCTACATCGAACCGGGCGATGAAACCAATAGCATGCTTGATATGTTACTCGCCAAGAAACGCGCAGCAGATCGTAAGAAGTGGTTAGAGTCCAAGGGCAACCTGGCAGACATATAATTCAGAGGAACCGTTATGGGTAAGCCAACCGATTTTTCAGATCAGGGATTCGAACGCCTCCCACTGCATACTTTTACGGAAAAGTCTTATCTGGACTACTCCATGTATGTCATTCTCGATCGTGCCCTGCCCAATGTGGGGGACGGTCTCAAACCGGTACAACGCCGGATTATTTTTGCCATGTCCGAATTGGCATTGCACGCCAATTCCAAACACAAAAAGTCGGCGCGCACGGTAGGCGACGTGATTGGTAAATACCATCCCCATGGTGACTCGGCCTGTTATGAGGCCATGGTACTCATGGCGCAACCCTTTTCCTATCGCTATCCCTTGGTGGATGGACAAGGTAACTGGGGTTCAGAAGACGATCCCAAATCCTTTGCTGCGATGCGGTATACCGAGGCGCGTCTTACCAAGTTTGCCCAGGTTTTGCTGGCGGAAGTTAAACTGGGCACCGTGGATTGGGTGGCCAACTTTGATGGCACCATGGATGAACCACGCATACTACCGGCAAAAATTCCGGTGGTATTGTTAAATGGCACCACGGGTATCGCTGTGGGCATGGCTACTGATATACCGCCCCATAATCTTACTGAAGTGGCCAAGGCCTGTATTGAGTTACTGGATAATCCAGACGCCACACTGGGCCAGTTGACCAAGCATATCAAAGGGCCCGACTATCCCACCGATGCAGAAATCATTTCGTCCAAGCAGGAATTGACGGCTATCTATAAGACTGGCCATGGCAGTGTGCGCATGCGGGCCAAGTACGAGATCGACGATGAAGATATCATCATTACTGCTCTGCCTTATCAGACTTCGGGTGGCAAAATTCTGGAGCAGATCGCCGCGCAGATGAACGCCAAGAAGTTACCTATGGTGGAAGACTTGCGAGACGAATCAGACCACGAAAATCCGACTCGATTGGTGATTACGCCTCGTAGCAAAAACGTCAACGTGGAAGAACTCATGAACCACCTGTTCGCCACGACGGATCTGGAGCGTAGCTATCGCGTCAATCTCAATATGATCGGCACGGACGGTAAACCGGGCGTGCGTGATCTTAAAGCGATTCTTGTCGACTGGTTGTCGTTTCGAACAGAAACAGTCAGACGTCGTTTGCAAACTCGTCTCGACAAAATACTTGATCGCTTACACATCTTGGAAGGCCTGCACATCGCCTTTCTTAACATTGATAAAGTCATCAAGATTATTCGTACCGAGGACGAGCCTAAACCGGTGTTGATGAAACAATTCAAGATCAGCGACAGGCAGGCAGAAGCCATACTGGAATTGAAACTGCGTCACTTGGCCAAGCTGGAAGAAATGAAAATTCGCGGTGAGCAGGATGAGTTGACGCTAGAACGGGACGAGATCGACAAAACACTCAAGTCTAAAAAACGAATGATCAGCCTCATCAAGAAAGAAATTGAAGAAGTGGTCGAGGAGTTTGGCGATAAGCGTCGTTCCCGCATCGTACAGCGTGATGCGGCGCAGGCTATCGATCCCACCAATCTGGTCCCGGCCGAGCCTATCACCATCGTGCTATCGGAAAAGGGATTTGTGCGCGCGGGTAAGGGCTATGACGTGGACCCCTTGAGTCTGAGTTATAAGCCTGGCGATCGTTACATGGATTTTGAATACACCAAGACCAATCAACAGGCCGTATTTATGGATTCAACAGGGCGGACTTACTGCTTGGGTGCCCACAACCTCCCGTCGGCCCGTGGCTATGGTGATCCCCTTACAAGCAAACTCAAGCCACCGCCGGGTGCCACCTTCAGGGGCGTTTTGACCGGAGATGAAGGAGACCTGTTCTTCGTGGGTTCCGATGCCGGATATGGTTTTATGGTGCGCTATCAGGAAATGCTGACCCGAAACCGTGCGGGTAAAGGGATTGTCTCTGTACCGAAAGGAAACACCGCGCTCACACCGCAATGGATTGAAGACAGTGAAAGTCAGTGGTTGGCCATGGCCACCGATGACGGCCACCTCTTGCTGCTTCCAACCGCAGAGCTGATGGAAATGACCAAGGGCAAAGGCATCAAGCTCATCAATTTACCCACAGGTAAAGGGAAGGCGGATACGCCACGGGTCAAGGCGGTGTTCGTATTGTACGATGATTCAGAATTGGTCATCCACTCGGGCAATAAGTCCAAGACGCTTGCCGGCGCAGAACTGGATGAATACATCGGTGAACGAGGTAAGCGTGGATCAAAGCTGCCTAGAGGATTCCAGACCTTCGATCGTATTGAAGCCCTGCATGTGGAAGAGGAAGAAGGCGAAGAATAAATTCTCCTCCGCCTATGGCATTCATTCGGGAACATAAATTAATAAACAAAGAATAGGTCGG
>JAOUPJ010000236.1 GCA_029879945.1 Gammaproteobacteria bacterium | reverse complement strand
TGATGGATTACAACGGGGACGGAACACAGGATATCGTTGCCGGGCCTGATGGCAATGGGACCTTCTATCTACTAAAGGGTACGGACACCGGTTTTGTGGACATGGGCAACAGTGTGCATTCCCGTTTTGGAGGCTGGGCTGCTGATCCTTACGGTCGCGTTCGTGTAATGGATTACAACGGAGATGGAAAGCAGGATATCGTTGCGGGACCAGATGGCAATGGGACATTGTCTATCCTAGCCTCGACAGGCGCTGGATTTTGGGACATGGGAGATAATGTACATTCCCGCTTTGGTAAGTGGGCAGTTGATACTTACCGACGTGTACGGGTGATGGATTACAACGGGGATGGAATGCAGGATATTGTCACCGGGCCAGATGGCAATGGGACATTGTCTATCCTAGCCTCGACAGGCGCTGGATTTCGGGACATGGGAGATAATGTACATTCTCGATTTGCAGGCTGGGCACTTGACTCCTACGGTCGTGTACGGGTCATGGATCGTAACGGGGATGGGAGTCAAGATATTGTCGCTGGACCGGATGGAAATGGCAGATGGTATATGCTCGAGTCTAAGGATACAAAGGAGCGCGCCGTTCTTTTCGACAACACCGTAGGAAGCAAAATAGCAATTGACTACTCCGCTATTACCAATGGGAGCATATATACGAAAGGCGTTTGTAGTGTGGAGTCCTGCTTCCCCATCCGCGACATCCAAGCCCCCATGTATGTCGTCTCCCAACTCCAAACCAGTAACGGCATTGGCGGCAACTTCACAACCGATTACAAATACGGTGGTCTCAAAACCAACCTCCAAGGGCGTTCACTAGGCTTTGCCTGGATGGAGTCGCAGGACAATACCGGCATAAAGACCGTCACTACTTACAATCAACTCGAAACCCCGAAGAAAGACGCGTTTCCGGAGATTGGTATCCCTATTAAGGTAGAGACCTTCGCTAACAATCAATTGGTAAAAGAAACCATCAATACTCCTGATTCCAAACAAACCATATCTCTCACGACTAATGTATTCTTCCCGTATATCAGTTCGAGCACCACCAGCAGTTTTGAACTGGGTAGCACTATTGCCTACCAAACTCAAACAACAGACATGGTGCAATATGATAACTATGGAAACCTGACATACTCGGAGTCAACAACAAATGAAGGCTTTAAGAAGTCCACAACCAACACCTACTACAATAACGATAGCACATGGATTATGGGCAAACTCACCCTCGCCAAGGTTGGGTCGCAAGGCCCAGGCTTGCTCTATCAAGAACGAACTTCGCAGTTTGACTACGACTACACCAACGGACTTTTAACGAAGGAAGTAATTGAGCCATTTGATCCTTTATATACTCTAACTACAACCTACACTCACGACTCCTACGGTCATCGAGAAACGGCAACAGTAAGTGGGGCTGATATACTCACCCGCACAACGACTACAAAATATGAAGCTACCTACGGCGGACGTTTCGCTACCAAAGTCATAAACGCCAAATTGCACGAAGAAAAACGTGATTACGACACTCGCTTCGGCAGTATCACCAAACTCACCGGCCCTAACAACCTGGATACGAACTGGGAATACGACGGCTTTGGTCGAAAGATCAAAGAGACGCGTGCCGATGGCACCACAACTCAGTGGTTCTATGAAGCCAAAGACGCAAAAGGACCAGGCACAGCCGTTCGTCAGATTCGAACCGTCGCTACTGGAGTTCCCACTACAGTGGTCTACCTAGATTCATTAGCTAGAGAAGTGCGTAGACGAGTGCAGGGCTTCGATGGTCGTTGGATTTTTGTAGATACTGAATTCAATAACGAAGGTCGTAAATATAGAGAATCACGTCCCTACTTTGAATTCGGTACCAGGTATTGGATCTACCATCATTACGACGCCTTGGGCCGTAAATGGAAAACGGAAGCCGCAGACACAAGTAAAACCGAAGTCACTTACAACGGGCTCACTACCACTGTCACCAACGATCTGGGTTTTGCCACGACGCAAGAGCGAAATACCCTAGGTCAGCTAGTCACGGTAACCGATGCACTTAGCGGTACTACCCAATATACCTACGACGCCTTTGGTAACTTGGAAACCACCACCGACGCCAACGGTAAAACCACTACCATGGAATACAACATCCGCGGCCACAAGACCAAGATGATAGATCCCAATATGGGCACCTGGACCTATGGTCATAACGTGTTGGGCGAGCTTACGAGCCAAACAGATGCTAAAAGCCAAACCTCTACCATGAAGTATGATCTGCTTGGCCGTAAGACCGAAGTGATCGAGTCAGGGTTGACGAGTAAGTGGGTCTATGACTCAGCCGCATACGGCAAAGGAAAACTGGCCTATACCACTGCATCCAATGGCTTTAAGCGAGTTATGGCTTATGACAACAAAGGCCGAGCCAGTAGTGAAACAACCACTATCGACACAACCTACAGCGTTAGCACAACCTACGATAGTGCCGGCCGTACATATACGCGAAAATACCCAAGCGGTTTTACCGTGCGTAATGTCTACAACACCTATGGCTACTTAAAACAGGTTGTAGACCACGCTGCCCCAGCGAATGATTTCTGGACGGCCAATACAATGGACGCCGAAGGCAATCTTACTGAGGCCAAGCTAGGTAATGGTTTGATCACCAAGAATACACACAACGTATTAACTGGACGAGTCGAGGGAATTACTACAACCGGCGTGCAAAACGACACCTTCACCTTCGACACGGTTGGCAATCTCACCTCTCGTTACAATGGTATGACCACGGCCTATGAAGGCTTTACCTATGACGGACTAAATCGGGTGAAGACCATGTCTAGTTCAGGTTATGGCCAACAAAGCTATGATTACGATGCATTGGGGAATCTCACGTCCAAATTTGTACGCACAGGCCAGAATGCCTACTACACCCTGGCCTACAACTACACCAACGCAGCCAAGCCCGACACACTGAGCAACACCGTTATGTATCCATCTATGGGTGGACCGGTTCAGACCAACTATGGCTATGACGCCAATGGGAATAACAAAACGGGTGATGGCCGCACCATCACCTACACCAGTTGGAATAAACCGGCGACCATCAGTAAAGGAGGTACCACGCTAACCTTTACGTATGATTCAGATCATATGCGCACCAAGAAGGTAGACAGTGCCGAAGGGTCCACAACGATATACCTCAGTCCGCGCATTGATGCCGGTCTGCACTATGAAAAAGAGATCAAGTCCGATGGTACCTACTACAAGCATTACATCTATGCAGGTGGCGAATCCATAGCGGTGCGCACCACCAAGGCAAACACCCCCACAACGGTGCACTACTTCCACAAAGACCACATCGGTTCCACTGTCGCTACCACTGACCAAAACGGCACACTCGTAAACCGTTTTTCCTACGATGTTTGGGGCAAGCGACAAATCCTCTCCGGCCTCGCCGAACTCGCCACCCACCACGGCTTCACCGGCCACGAGATGCTGGAATCGGTAGGGCTCGTCCACATGAATGGACGTATCTATGATCCGTTTATAGGACGGTTTCAGAGTGCAGATCCGAATATCTTCTATCCGGATAATACGCAGGGATATAATCGGTATTCGTATGTGATGAATAATCCCTTGTCTATGGTTGATCCGAGTGGGTATATTGGTTTCCCGAAAAGCCTACGAGGGCTAATAAAGATTGGTTTGGGCATAACACTTATGGTAATTGCTTACCCTCTTGGCCCAACACCGGCAGGCAGTACTTTATTTGGTATAGGACTTTGGTTGGCTGGTGACGGTTTATGTGACATGGGAGGAACTTGTCAAATCAAGGAAGAGGCAGAACGAAACGGTCTTTCGATAAGTTTCCCCATAGGGGGTGGAAGTGGTGGAGGTGACGATAATGATGACGAGAACGACGAAGAAGAGAGGGGCGCTACGAACAGCGATAGTGGCAGAGTATCAGAAGACGTAGCAGGAGAAGCAGCACGAAGAATAAGAGAGGAGTATTTTCCAAATGGGCTGCCTTCTACAGAGGAGCCGGAGTCGGAAAGTGAAGATGCGGAGGATACAGAGAGCTTCGATTATTTTTTCGTGAGGAATAAGGTATATTCAGTTTCTGATGGAGTTGTTATTAGAGCTGAATACCAATATCCAAACTCTCCTTTTAGGGGGTTGGGATTTAGAGTATCAGTGAGCGACAAAAATGGGTATTATCAGTACGGTCATATGGATCCTGATGGATTGATGGTTAATGTGGGTGATACGGTGAAAAAAGGAGATTTCATTGGAGGATATGCTGATCCAACCAATGGCCGCTCGAGTGGTCCACATTCACATCTAGAAAGAAGACTTTGGAGTAATCCGAGATTGACTGTTGATCCGGGTAGTACGTCACCGCTTGGTCCAAGTGGTATCATGTCCTCGCCTTGGCAATCTGTGGATAAGATGCATAAAAAACCTCACGGTGGTGTTGATTGGGTTTACCCGAGAATCTAACATGAGAATGACTTTTCTACTTGTTATTACTGTTGTTCTACTTTTCGTAGTTTCTCCACAGGTGTTATCAGAAGAAAAGATTATCTGTGGAGAAAACACAATTCGTCATGAATTTCTATTAAATGGAGAGATAGAGAATACGATTGTCAGCTCAATGGACTCATCTAACCAGCTAGTTGCTCCGAATGTGATTTTTCCAGGTGCTTTTTTGTCGCTATGCAAAAATAATCGGTTTCTATTATTAGATGATAGCGTTCATCATAGCACAGGAGTATCCTTTTTATTGAATGCAGATTTGTCCGTTGTTAAAAAATTAAAATTCGGTGAAATATCGCAATTTGGAAAAACACATGATGAAAAATACTTCTGGATTCAGTATTTTGAATTTAAAAATCTTCGATCATTTACAGTGCTATCAATTTATGATTTATCTGGAAATCGAGTGGAACACATAAAATTCGATTCTCCTAAAAAACACGAGTTTAGAGGAAGTGGAAATAGATACTTAATTGATGTGCTTTCACCAGATTTGCCGGGATAGAGCAATCAGAAGGATCAATGGGGTCAGATACTGTCTTCCAAATCAAGAAAAATTTTCATCGAAAGGCCGGTTATTTTTCAAAACACCGTAGATAATATGTACGAGTTTACGCATAGCCGCCCCGATGATGGCCATTTTTGATTTACTAACAATCAATGGGGTCAGCCATCTTGGTTGAATATTACACAGCGATGTGGGGCTTTTCTGGACTCAACTCTAGGTCGCTATAGGAGTTACTACTACACTACTCACTGAGAGAGAAAGGTAATGCCGGTTGACTGCAAAAAAGAAATTTATCGCCGCTCCATAAATGGGGTCAGACACCATGGTCGGATAATGAGCAGTATTTGCCGTTTTGCACGTAAGCCTGGTTCAATGGGGTCAGACTCGATTGATCTCAAATAAAAAATTACTAAATAACAATTACAATAAAGGGAGATTATACTATGGCAAGGCAGCCACGATATGTTGTTGTTGGACAAGCATGTTATTCAGAGGGGTAGAGAGATCCGAACATTAATGGGGTCAGACACCATGGTTAAATACCACTCAGCAATGTATAACTCGTATGGCTGATTACTTCAGGCTGGGATGCAAGGGGATCAATGGGGTCAGACACCATAGCCAAATACTGAGCAGATATCTTGGAAAAAAGGCTAGTGGTTTATATACAACTTAGTAGTTAAGAGAAACGGTATTAAAAAGATAAT
>JAOUPJ010000235.1 GCA_029879945.1 Gammaproteobacteria bacterium | reverse complement strand
TATGGTATCCATGTCCATGTCCACGTCTAGCTGTTCTAATCGTTCCAACTCGTCGGTCTCAAGCGCATGGAAGTCTGCATCTAGACGAGACGTGGCCGTGGGTACCAGCACTTTAAATTCCACTCCTGTCACATCTAAGGGCCTGAATACTATTTTAAAGGGTTTACTCTTTCGCTGAACATCAATGCTCCATCTTGGGATGGCGGGTTCATGCGGATCAAGGAAGGTGGTTGTTTTGGATTTATTCGGCTCAAATTCATTGAATGAAAAAGTTTGATTCAGGGACTGAACAGAAACTTCTATGGTTTTGATCTTGATATCTGTTTCAAATTCAATTTCTTTCTGCGGTGTTTTCTTACGTGCGGTAGTGCACGCTGGTTTGCCATCTGTGTCGTTGCCGGTGTGAATAATGTCATTGAGTTTGGTGCCATCATCCAACTCGATTCGAAAAATGTAGGTGTCCGGTGTGTTTTCTACATTGGTATAGTCTATCTTGCCCTCGTTACCCTTTACGATTTCGTTTACGAAGTAAAGACCAAGTCCCTTTCCATGATTGTCTTTAGTTCTACGAGTGGAATAACCGAGCTGAAAAATCTCATCCTTACGATCAGTAACAATATTAGGGCCGGCGTTATAACAACGAATACGAGCATAAGGGCCTAGTCTATCCAGGCGTAGAGAAATTTTTGAGTGCTTATTACCGTACTTTTTGTTGGCAGCATAAAACAGGGCGTTATTGATGAGGTTTTCCATCAATAGGACGATGTAGTTTTCATTTCCCAGTAATTCTCCCGGGTTATGGAGACGTACATGGTATTGCTTATTGTCGAAGTTATAGTCATCTTCTTCTGCTTTGAACTTGGGGAGTGGATTCTCGGTTTCCTGAATAAATCCTTTAAGAGAGACGAGAATCGCATTTCGGATATCGTAAGTCGGTTTATAGGGGCCCACTTCCTTGTCTTTGTTTAGCTCCTGGGCGTAATAGGCCTCTTCATATTCATACAGTTTATTGGCAATATACATGGCGATATTGTCCGTCGTAGACAAATCCAACAGATCCCACAGATAGCGCATACTACGTATCGCTTCTTCGTAGATCTCTTTGTGATTTTCATTGTCACTGATCTGATTTTGAGCCTCCACCAGTGCGGTGCGCACTTTATCATAAGAAATAATGCCATTGTGGCGTACTTCGGATGCAATGCTTTTGAAATGGAGAAACTTCTCGTCGTATTCGATGTATTCGAGGAGACGGTCACTGATGAATACCTTGAGCTTGTCTGCATGGTCGGCATAGACATTGACCTTGTTTTGCAGCGTGGCCTTACCGCGCAGAATTTCCGCCAGTTTCTTTTCGTAGTTTTCGATTTGCTGATCGAAGCGGATACGGTTTCGTCGGAAACTGTCCAATTCCACTATGAGTGTAATGATCACAACCGCCAAGGTAATGATTTGCCACTTTTGCTCCATGAGCCAAAAGGGCAGATCCAGGGCCTCTAGATAAGTTTCCTTGGTGGAAATAAACAGAAATGATGAGCCCGCTATTGCGATCAGAGTGCCTATCCAGGGGAATCGTATTTTTGCCTTTGCCACGTTTCAGTCTCTGTCTATTTTGGGGGTTTCCAACAATAAGCCCCTTCCTCTCCAACGGCAACAACCCCATAGCCTTTTTTGCAGAGTTCTAAAAATTCACCGGACTTATTATCGGCACAGTCAAAGGCCCTCCGAAGGGTCTTGATATGCTGACGAAAAGTGGCGGCGGCGTAGGTGTGGGGATCGATGTTCAAATATTCTGCCATTTGAAATGGGGTAACGGGACGTGGGGTACGCTCGACCAGACAACGCAGTATTTTGCGCGGTGTAGGAGCCAGTGGACGTTTGGGATTGTCTGGATTCATCAGTTTATTGCCCTTCCAGTAGACCTCCCAATTGTCCAAATCGATTTTGAGATCGCCGCTGGTGAGGATATCGCTCGCGTTTTCGCCTCCCTGGGCCAAAACGCTCGATTGCCGAATCGCAGCCTTCATGCGCCAGACCAGAACTTCTTCTATATTGCGTTGGTTTTTGGAAATAAAGTCCTGTACCTGATGGGTTTCAATGGCGGAGCGCTCAATGTCTGTGCCAGCGTGTTCCGAGAGAAATACGATGGGCAAGTCCGGCCATTTCTTGCGCAAGGCGGTGGACACGCTAAAGCCCGCCTCATCAAAGCCGTTCATTTTGGCATCCAAAAGCGCAACATCAGGGCGGTCTGTGTCCTTCTTGGCCAGGGAGATGCGCTGACGTGCTGCCTCACTGAAGCGGTAGACCTCGATAACATTGGGCGTGCTGCCATCCAAATCGGCCTTCTCCAGCACGTCGCGGAATTTATCTATCCAATGTGATTGGTCTTCGACCCAAAAAATTTTCGCCATGTGCGTGTTCTGTAGTGCTCTGCAGACAGTTTAAGAAATAAGCTACTGATAATAGCGGCATTTTTGTGAGATATTATAGTATTAGTTGTAATGAGTGGCGAATTTTTTAGAGTCGTTCTAGCTTAGGGCCGGACTTTGGAAGCGAAGAGTACGCCTGAAGGGCGCTTCTCCTTTCGGTGGGGAAAATGGCCTAGATGCAATTTTGCTTCGCTATCGCAGCGAGATCCTGAAAATTATATTCATAGTATTATAAATCAAACAGCGGAATGGAGGCGGAGATTTGGACTCCTATGTGACGTGCTTTTAAATTGTTAATATCGTTGCTCAAAAGACTAAACGATAGGTATTTGCTGTTCCCACCAATAGCGAAGGCTTGAGTCTCGGGGAAGTAATGTAGATTTAGATCTATCCATCTTGTCGCTCGGGAGAGACCAAGGGAAAGATATTTTTTTAAATTCGTGACAAAGAGAGCAGTCAGAAGTTGTGTCTTATCACTAATTCGCATCTCAGCAGAAAATTCGCCATACCAGGGTAATACCTGTTTGAATGCCTCAAAGCCATCGGCACCATTGGCAAGTGGGTGAACGGTAACGTATCCGTTATCATCATAGGTTTTGTTACTCGAGCTAATGGTTGCGGTGGTTCGGGGCGTGTTATCCCAATTGATATAGGCGTGGAGGTCATAAATTTCTGCAACGAGTTTTAAGTTCTGATTGGCTTGCCAAGCCAGCTTCAGATCGAAGGCCTGTCCTTCACCGAGTGGTCTTTTTACATAGCGGTCATTGAAAAGGATATCATTCGAATAGTAGTAATCGATCTGGAGATTTTCGAAATCATAGTCCTTTTCAGATAAGGCAGTAATTTTACCTCGTAGACTACCGTCATAGAGCCAATATCCGAAAAGTTTGCTGTAAGCCATGGTTAGTTGAAAATTGGGCCGAGTGAAAACATCTAGAAAAAAGCGCTGTCCTCTCATTTTTACATGTTGCAACTGGATATCGATCTCGTAGGGACTGGGTGAGAAAATAGGGAGTCTGTTTTCGCTGAGATAGAAAAAGCGGGCGCTATCATCAGAATGCCTTAAATAATAGAGTTGACGTTCAATATAGCCTGTTCCCACACGCCCATATTTAACCCCGGTCTCAAACCAGGTATAGGCCAAAGCGGTATTGCCGGAGGTGAGAGCGCCTTGCCAGTCTCCCGAAAACTGGCTAAAGGCCAAGGACTCGGTATCGCCAACAAATTCGAAACGGGAGTAAACATTAAAGCTGGCTTCTGCCTGTGCGGCCAAACTGATATGCAATAAGGTAAAAAAAAGTATTATTCTCATCTACTCATAAAAAAGGCGGCCTAGCTAGACCGCCTTAGTTCGACTCCATGCTTATTTCTACATTGATGTTTAACTGCTTCCTAACGGAATAAGATCAAACTCACCGTTGACATAATCTATACGTAGGGTGGGTACGCTCACGAATCTTACCGTGGAAATACGCCCAACGATATTGCTTCCCACTTTAACGGATCCTGCAAAACCATCGCTATCGCGATCTGGATAGATAGTCAATTTGCCTACATCAGCACTTTCTATGCTAATGCTCGTTTGGTTGTTTTGTGGATTTGCTTTGTCGGTACTGATTTGCATGGAAACACTATAGTTATCATATTCAAACGTGGCCGATGCACTCATTGTCTCATAACCTGTTCTATCCATGCCCAGAGTCAGCATTACTGGTGGAAGAGGATCACCATTTGGCAATTTCATATTGGCTTCAAAGGTAAGGACTCCGTCGAAATCGCGCCAGTGGGTGGAGTCTTCATCGCTGTCATCTTCTAGCCGACTGAGAGTTCCACTTATCGTTCCGGAATTAAGCCACACTTCGGGGTAAATTATCGTATAGGTACCAACTCCATCCACTGTGGAAGTGTACGGCAGCCAAGCCCGACTTTCTAAGCTGTTTAACCAATTCGTGAGACTTTCCTCATAGGTGTAAATGTTGTAACTGTAGTCACCGAAATACTTATCACTACGAGATACTTTTATCTTGTTTGACAGACCTGAGGAAGTGGCAGGAGTGAAGGTGTATGTACTTTCGGAGTTTGCCAATGCTAGTGAGAAGGTGTTCCCTCCACTTGAAAAAGAATAGCTACCAATAACATCCACATCACCGAGCTGATGAGCGGGTGTTGCTGGCCTAAACGAAGCGTAGTTCCTCATATTAAAATCGAAATCGGCGGCAAAACTGTGGTTGTCGTTACCGAAGGAACCTGAGAGGTAAATATTTTTTGGATTGAGCGTTAGGGTTGCGGTGTTCTCATTAGTTATTGTTAATTCAAAACCCAATGAGCCGGAAAATGACACCCCATGCTCAACATTTACATGGCCCATTGCGACTCCCAGGTCTAACTTGATGGAGGTGAGAGGTGGGAGAGGAGAATCTGGGTCATTGTAATCATTTACGATATCCACTGTCGTAGAGAACTGAGCACTAGCAGAGCCGGCATTAATAGAAATTTTTGCCTTCTCAGCTTCTACCGTATTTTCTACGCCCTCTGTGAACTTGGCTACAAAATTACTGCCAACAAAGCTAACAGGGAAATCAAATGAGAGATTGACACTCGCGCCATTAATCATTCCATTGCTAATAGAAACTCGGTTACCCGTGACTGTCACATTACCTGATATGCCCTCGGGAGATCTGAAAAATGGTTGAAGGCCTATCGGGTCCCAACCGTAGGGTTGAAAGTAGTCAGTATGGTTTTCCAATATTTCTAGTATTGTGCGCTGGCCATTTGTAGCACCAGTCTTTTTTACTACACCAAATCCCTCAAATAGGGCGGCGATACCATAGGCCATCCCGTCTTGAACTTGGGGAAAGACATCTCCAGCTACACCTTCAGCGATTATTACTTCGTCTTCGAATTGTTTAGCACCATTTTGAATGTCGGAGAGGGAACTGGCCCATGTCGTCATTTGGGCGACGATTGCCTTCGCCTTGGCTATGTCCCCCATTTCTACAGGTTGGACTTCTTCTGCGTTGTTGGTCTCATCGTCTGCCACATAAGCAGCTGCCTCAGTACTTAACGCTATGATCGCCTTGGCAGCGAAGCTGCTGTTGTTGACACCCGCTGCATTTGCCTCAACCAGCGCTGCTTCGGCAAGCTCCTTGAATGAGATGGTATAGGGATTGTTAACTGACTCACGTGCTACCAATTCGCCGTCCCTTTCTGCGAAATCTGTTACAAGATATTCAATCGCAGTGGCAATGCTTCCGGAGAAATAGGAATTTGCAATGTTTGCTATAGCGGCGAGTAGGGCTGCGATTTTCAGCGCTTCTGAATTTACTTCGCTATTG
>JAOUPJ010000322.1 GCA_029879945.1 Gammaproteobacteria bacterium | reverse complement strand
GGAAATAGTGGTGGTCCTGTACTTGATGAAAGTGGCAATCTAGTAGGCGTAGTGCAAGGAAAACTGGACGCATTGCTTATGATAAAATTGACCGGAGATATACCACAAAACGTAAATTTCTCCATTAACAATTATGTTCTGCGCGCGTTCTTGGATGCTCACAATGTACCGTACATTCTTAAAGAAAGCACTAAACGTCTAGCTAATGAAGAAATAGTTGGAAGCACAAAAAATGCGGTTGTGCCTATTGATTGCTATAAGTGAGAGAAAATGGCCTCTAACAATTGAATAGAGGCGACCTGCGACCGCAGTCCTCTTTTTGCGCTATTCGCTTTGCGAATTGTAGCGCAAAAAGTCGACCACGCTTTTGGTCGCACGCGCTTCATTCAGGCCGTTAGATTATTTTGGGGAGATTATGAAAAATATTTTAAGTGTTAAGCTGTTATTAATAACAAGTATTTTAGTGGGGTGTTTTCACGGTAGCTCTAGCGATACTGAAGAACTGGATAAGTTAGAAGGGGTTTGGGAACCGAAAAATACTGGTAGTCCCTTACCTCCATATGTAACCTTTTCGAATAATGCGATGAGTTACCAACTTTACGAGCCGCTTTATGATTGTTTTAGTCTTTTGCAAACACTGAATTATTCGATTAGTGGCAACGAGATATCAATTAGTTCAAATGGAACAGTAGGAAATCAGAGATATGAAATCGTTGGTGATACATTGAAACTATATGATCCAAATGGTAATTTGGTTAACGAGTTTCTAAGATCATCTTTAACTCTGTCGGAGTTTTCCAATACTTGCTCGGATGAAACAGTTACTGGATCAATTACTATTTCAATGGAATTACTAGGTCTTCCTTCTTCAGTGATAATAAATAGAGCTACATCTGTTGTAGATGATCCTGATTTTGTGGTTAGTGCAACGTTAGATGTAAATGCGAACGGCGTAATAGATAGTGGTGACGTTAAATTAGAAATTTATGAATATAAAAAAGAAGGGGAGTCAGAAACTAGTAATCTAATATCGGAGTTACGACCTTATTTAGCATATTATATTTCAAGCAGTCAGTTAGTTAGGGACATTCCGATAGATCTGCTGGTCAACGGAAATACGATTGAATTCTCAGTCCCAAGGTCAATACATAAATCGGTAGCAAACATAGAGCAAGGTGTGCAAGCGATGTTCTATAGTTTTTATCGATTTAGCGCTACAGAGACACAATCCGATGTTTATCCTGGGAGTGATTCTTTCACTACCGGCTTAGATACAACTTCGTTACAAGACGCTACTGATGACTACTCTGGTGGGAGTGTAGCTTACATTGATATTAGAAATATATCTGTCTTAGTAGAAAACTAACAAATAATCTAACAATAGAATGGAGGCGACCTGCGACCGCGGTCCTTTTTTTGCACTATTCGCTTTGCGAATTATAGCGCAAAAAGTCGGCCACGCTCTTGGTCGCACGCGCCTCATTCAGGTCGTTAGGTTGCTAAGTTCGATCTCAAGTATGAAAAAAATATATATAGTAGTTTTACTGTTTTTCGTAGTATCGAGTAGTGGATGTTTCCTTGAAAGTATATTTGGTAGCAGCGATAGTGAGCCAAGAACGAAGGAAAAGGCATATCAACCATCTCACTTTGTAAAATTGGAGATTATAGAAAATACGAATAGTATAAAATATCAGAAAAAATATGAGGTAGTAGGTGAAACATCAGAAGTGGTTAGTTTAGAAGTACTTCAGCCGGTGTTTCACTATGACCCACTGTCAGATTATGCTAAAAGTTACTATCTTGGCACACAAGGTTCCGTAGTCATGTTACTAGTTCGAGCAACAATTGCGAGACGTAATTCCGCGTCCTATGTCTTAGCTGACAGTGGCTGGACGAGAGCACCCGAAATTGTAGAGAATTTTGAGGGAGAGCCTGGGAGAGGAATAACTGATTATGAGTACATGAGTTTTTATATTAACGGAATTGGAAAAACACCCATGGAGGTTGGCGTAACTAGGATGTTTAGAAGTGAGAGTTGGTTAGACATATATACCGATCCTTCTACGCAATCATTTGATATCGATCCTCTTTTAACCATAGATATCGAGAAGGAAATCTACGAAGAGGGAGATTTTAGTGATTATCATTCATCCCCTGAGTGTGTTTCCACGATATCTGTTTCAGAGCTAGATATTCGAGCGAAACGAGATTTAATACTATGGGCATCGTCACCGTCACGTGATTATAGCAATGCCTTTTCATCGTGGCCGGAAATAATGCTGATTCCAATGGGTAGTGGTGGTATAAACGCCTGTTATAGCGAAGGTATACCAGATGATCTAGTTGTTAGTATATTTCAAGTAAAACTGCCCGAACCTAAAATAGCGCAACCTAACAATTGAATAGAGCGGACAGCCAGCCGCGGGCTTTCTGTTGCGCTTATCGCTGGCGCGATTTTAGCGCAACAATCAGCGCCGCTATTGTCTGTCCGCCGCTCATTCAGGACGTTATGTTGCAATCGAAATATGAAAGCTAAAGAAAAGTTTTTTGAAATTTTGAAGGAAGAGTTTTCCCCAAAACTTAGAGAAATAGGATTTAAGGGAAGTGGTCAAAATTTCCGAAGGATTTATAGCCCCTTAATTCATACAATTAACATTCAGGGTAATAAATATGGAGATAGCTGCTGCGTTAATTTGGGGATCCATTTAGAGTTTCTACCGATAACATGGTCGGCCAGCAAGCTCCCGGACATAAACAAAATAAAAGGGGCCGATTGTGAGTTTAGAAAAAGGCTAGCACCAAATCGCGATCAGGATTATTGGTGGAAATACAAAGGTGAACTTTTGAGTAATACCACTAGAAGTGCTAGGAGTTTAATTGAAACTTACCGAAAGTATGGGGAGCCGGGTTTTCAAAATTTTAAGACTGTGGACGACGTTCTAGGAATGTTGTCGGTAAGTGAAATCGAACAAGAAAAATATATAAACGTATTTGGGGGTGTTGTACCTGTAAGAGGAGCTCTAACAATGGCTCGGATTTATAGTCACGTGGGTAATGTAGAGAAATCGGTTGAGTTCGCTAAGCTTGGCTTGAAATTATTGGGGCGTGCAACCGCATTAAGGTCAGAGTTAGAAAGGCTGGCAAGTGCAACATAACAATTGAATAGAGGCGACCTGCGACCGCGGTCCTTTTTTTGCGCTATTCGCTGTCGCGAATTTTAGCACAAAAATCAGCCGCGCTTTTGGTCGCCGGCGCCTCATTCAGACGTTATGTGTTTTGAGCGAGTCGTTATAGTTTTTTAATAAAAACTTATTAGAGATGTAGAATGTGAAGTTCAGGTAATCGAATCAACTATTGAGGTTTCTAGGAATGAGCACAGGTAAAGTTAAGTGGTTTAGTTCGGATAAGGGTTATGGTTTCATTACGCCAGACGATGGAGGGAAAGATTTGTTTGTTCATCATTCCGAAATTCAAAGTGGGGGTGGCTATGCAACTCTCGATGAGAATCAGAAGGTGGAATATGAATTAGGTCAAGGACAAAAAGGGCCTTGCGCAACAAAAGTTAAACCTCTTTAGTGTCCCTAATAGCTAGGTTAGGTAAGAGAATATCCGGCGCAATGGAAATTGGTAGCTAGAATAGCTAATGTCTGCTTGTAATTGGAAAGATTTGTATATCTCTTCAGAGCGAGGGGATATAGAAACTGTTAATTGTCAACTTAAAACGCGTTGGGTCCAATTTTTCAACACCAAGAGATTGTGTCTACGCTACTTTTTGCAAGTATTAAATCTGGACGTGGAAATATCGATAAATTGTTGCTTGAAGATGGAGTGGATCATTCGATAGGAATTGATTTAGATTATTTGAAATCTTGCGATGCGGCTTAGCTCTATAGTTAAATAGAGATCTTAGATA
>JAOUPJ010000234.1 GCA_029879945.1 Gammaproteobacteria bacterium | reverse complement strand
GGTGCGCATGGTCTTTTGTGCGGTAAATCCCAGCTTACGCGAGGCCTCCTGTTGCAGAGTGGAGGTGGTAAAGGGGGCAGCGGGATTCCGTTTACGTTCTTTCTTTTCAACCCGAGTAACCCTTAGCTTACCCTTGGATTGCTTCTCGATGGTTTTCTTTATTTGGTTGGCCTGCTTGTCTTGGGTGACGCTGAACTGGGTCAGTTTTTCCCCTTTGTATTGGGCAAGCTTGGCCTGGAAGCCTTGTTTTTTGCTCTTTAGATCGGCTTCGATGGTCCAGTATTCCTGGGCAACGAATTTTTCGATCTCCAGCTCTCGTTCTACGATCAGTCTTAGTGCAGGGCTTTGGACTCGTCCGGCAGACAGGCCGCGACGAATCTTTTTCCACAGCAAGGGGGAAAGATTAAAGCCCACGAGATAGTCCAGCGCACGACGTGCCTGTTGGGCATTGATCAAATCCTTGGACAAGTCTCTGGGGTGTTCGATGGCGTCTTTAATGGCGCGTTTGGTGATTTCGTTGAACACAACGCGGTGCACTTCTTTGTCTTTAAGCGCTTTGCGATCCCGTAATAGCTCATAGAGGTGCCAGGAAATGGCTTCTCCCTCGCGGTCCGGGTCAGTCGCCAAGTATAGGGTGTCGGCGTTTTTCAGGGCCTTGGCGATGGCATCCACGTGCTTGGAGTTTTTGTCGATCACCTGATACTTCATTTCGAAGTCATGATCAGGGTCTACCGCGCCCTCTTTGGGTAATAGATCGCGTACATGGCCGTATGAGGCGAGTACATTGAAACCCTTACCAAGGTATTTCTTGATGGTTTTGGCCTTTGCAGGCGATTCCACGATTACTAGGCTATTTCCCATAGTCCCTGTGTCTAAATTTTCGGTTCCTGAAAAGCCAAACGCCCTTCCCTCGGGAGAGGGCAGGGCGGGTGAATTCTAAACGGTTGTTTTTACTAGTGTAAAGTGCCTTGCTGTTCTTCGTAAATCAAGTCTTCCATCCAGGCGAGTGCCGCCTCTTGGCCAGGTTGACTGAATAATACCATTAGAACGATCCATTTCATCTGCTCCAGATCAAAATCTTGAGTATCCAGGGCCATGGCCCTGTCGATCACCCATTCACGGACAGTTTGATCGACCACGCCTATGCTTTCCAAAAAGTGTAAGAAGCCTCTGCACTCGGTATTGATCTTCTTGGATTCAGCTGGAGTATAGATGCGAATGGAGCTTTGTGGATGCCACTGATCCAAGGGTTGGTTACGCACTTCATCCAGCCCATCCAGCCACTTCAAGGCCTTTTCGACTTCGTTACGCGTAAAGCCCGCCTCTTGAAGCTCCAGTTCCAATTCGTCTCTATCGGGATAGATCGGCTGGTCTGTGTCCATGTAGTTTTCGAACACGTATAGGAGCACGTCAAAAACATTCTCTTTCATGGTGCATTTCCTCTCTTACCACTCGGGAATATTGACCGCCCATTTGGGACACTATTATCCCCTGCAATTCAAGTACCAGCAAAATCGATGATACGGTTTCCGTCGCGAGTCCGCTTCTAACAATGACCTCATCGATGCCCGTTGGTTCGAAATCTACTGCGGAATAAACCGCCAGTTCGGTTTCGGTGAGCAATGGTCTTTCACCTGAGCTTGCTTGCTTTGGTGATGTTCTTGCGACCAAAGTGGCAGAATTCTGTGCCAGCTCATCTAATATATCGGATGCAGATTCCACCAACTTTGCACCTTGTTTTATAAGGGCATGGCAGCCCTTCGCCAAGGGGTTGTGGATAGAGCCTGGAATGGCAAAGACCTCTCTACCCTGCTCCAGCGCGAAATCGGTAGTAATCAATGAACCGCTGCCTTGCGCGGCTTCCACCACCAATGTTCCCAGGCTAAGCCCGCTTATCACTCTATTCCGTCGCGGGAAGTTTTCCCTGGCTATAGGGGCATCGGGGGGCAATTCTGAGACCAAAGCACCGTTGGATTCAAGTATTTTCTCGGCCAGGGGTATATTTTTCCGGGGATAAACCTGATTCAGCCCTGTTCCGACCACCGAAACCGTAACACCTTGGGCACTAATACAGCCCTCATGGCTGGCCGCATCCACACCCATTGCCAGCCCACTGGTGATGGCGTAACCCTTGGCCGAAAGGTGTTTAGCAAAGCGAAAGGCGTTTTCCCTGCCTTGATGGGTTGGATTCCGGCTGCCCACGATGGCAATCTGGGGGAGTTGCAGTGCCCGCAGGTTTCCCTTGATAAACAGGATGGGAGGCGGATCCGGTATTTGGCTAAGGAGTTCCGGATAGTTTGAACTGCCCAAGCTGACGATATGATTGGATTGCTGTTGCGCCCATTCCAGATCGTTGGTCGCGCCGGCCCAGTCTGGGGCTCTCAGGGCTTTGCGTGTCTTTTCCGGGAGTTTTGCGTTATCGAGGCCCGTGACCTTGCCGCGGTAGACCTCGGTAGCCGAGCCGGCCATTTGCAGGAGCTGGCGGTAACGGCTGGGCCCAATACCGGGAGTTCGGTATAGAGCGAGCCGACAACGAAGTTCTTCTATATCAATGTTCATATTATTGGTGTTCTGTTTGCTTGATTTTTAGAGTCCCTCTATTTCACCTTAAGCAATAAACCGCATTTGGTAAAGCTTGAAAAGTGAATTTGATATAAATACTTATGCTATATGGCGTTTTTTTCGACTTTTTTTCAGTGGTACAATCGCGCCCCTAGCAGAAATACGGTGGAGCAGGCATGGCCTTACTGAAAATACTACATTACCCAGATGATCGTTTGCGGATAAAGGCCTCACCCATAGACGTGGTCGATGACGAAATCAGAACGCTGGCTGACGATATGCTCGAAACCATGTATGCAGCACCGGGGATCGGCTTGGCCGCAACACAAGTCAATGTAGCCAAACGACTGATTGTTATGGATATTTCAGAAGAGAAGAACCAGCCTCGCGTCTTCATTAACCCGGAATTGATTGAGTACCAGGGCGAAATCAAAACCGAGGAAGGGTGTTTGTCTGTGCCCAGTATTTACGAGAATGTGAAGCGCTACGAGTGGGTGAAGGTTCGTGCTCTGGACAAAAACGGAGAACAATTCGAGCTGGAGGCCGATGAACTGTTGTCTGTTTGTATACAGCATGAAATGGATCATCTGGAAGGTAAACTGTTTGTGGACTACCTGTCTGAGATGAAACGCAATCGAATTCGCAAAAAGATCACAAAATTGGCCCGTGAAACCTTATAATTCTCTAATTCTCACATAAAAATCAGTTTTAGCCCCCAATGAGCGAGCCACCCAGAATTGTATTTGCAGGTACGCCGGAGTTTGCTCGTGCAAGCTTACAGTCTCTCGTTGAGTCGGGTTATGAGGTGATCGCGGTCTACACTCAGCCGGACCGCCCAGCCGGTCGTGGTCGAAAATTGACAGCCTCACCCGTCAAGGAATACGCACTGAGTAAAAATATTCCCGTATACCAACCCGTGAGTCTGAAGGGTGAAGACGAGCAAAGCGTGCTGCGCGAGTTGGGTTGCGAGCTGATGGTGGTGGCGGCCTATGGCCTGATTCTGCCGCAGGCCGTTTTGGATATCCCCAAGTATGGCTGCATCAATGTACACGCCTCCTTACTGCCCAGATGGCGCGGGGCGGCTCCCATCCACCGGGCAATTCTGGCGGGCGATACCGAAACGGGTATTACTATTATGCAAATGGAGGCAGGACTGGATACCGGCCCCATGTGGTCCAAGCAGACTTGCCCTATTAGACAAGACGATAGCAGTGAAACACTGCACGACAAGCTGGCGGAAATGGGCGGTGGTCTTTTGTGTGAGACGATTCCCGTGATCCTGCGTGGCGAAAGCGAGCCGCAATCACAGGACGAGTCCCAGGCAAACTACGCCTCTAAGCTCCTCAAGGAAGAAGGGGAGATTGACTGGACCCAGACTGCAACGCAAATCCACAGACAAATTCGCGCCTTTCGACCCTGGCCGGTGGCCCAGTCTCACTGGAATGGAAAAGTGATACGAATCTGGAATGCCGAGCCGGTAGACTCGGACAGCGATGCAGCGCCCGGCTGGGTGGTATCTCAAAGCAAGTCCGGCATACTGGTACAGACGGGTAAAGGGATGCTGAATATTTCTGAACTTCAGTTGGCAGGTAAGAAGCCCATGTCTGCAAAAGACTTCAATAACGCCTATAAGCTGGAGCAGCAACACTTTGGAAACGAATAATCCTGGCAAACAGGAGGGCATCTTTGCACGAAAGATTGCGTGTGAAATTCTGGTGCAAATCGTTAAAGAGGGGCGTTCCCTCGCCCAAATCGAAGAAAAACATATCTCACAAATTCCACCCGGGCGTGATCGCTCACTCGCGCGTGAACTAGTCTACGGTGTGTTGCGCCAATTTTTTTTCCTTGAGGGGATTGCCAATCAGCTCTTACAGAAACCCTTTAAGGGTAAAGATACCGACGTGCGCATGGTGGTGTTCCTCGGTCTGTATCAATTGGAATTTATGCGCGTTCCAGAATACGCCAGTATCAGTGCCACGGTAGAGTTGACGCGTCTGTTCAAAAAGGCGTGGGCCACCAAGCTGGTCAATGCCGTGTTGCGGGGTTTTCAGCGGGGAAAAGAAGAGCTGATTGAGAAACTGGATGAATCTGCCCGCTGTGCCCACCCCGAGTGGTTGTTGTCTGTGATCAAGAAGGACTGGCCTAAAAATTGGCAGGCGATTGCCGAAGCCAATAATCAACAAGCGCCCATGTGTCTGCGGGCCAATCTAACACACGCCACACGAGACGACTACATGCGAACATTGGCTCAAGCGGATATCCAGTCGGAGGCGTGCAAGGTAAACAGATCAGGCATTATCTTGCACCATGCGGTCGATGTGGTCAATCTACCTGGGTTTGCTCAGGGGACTTGCACGGTGCAAGACCTGGCCCCGCAATTTTCGGCAGAGCTTTTGTTGATAGAAGACGGGAACCGAGTGTTGGACGCCTGTGCCGCACCGGGTGGAAAAACGACCCACGTGTTGGAAAGCTTCGGTGAGCGGATAGCGTTAGTTGCCCTGGAAAAGGACGAACATCGAGTACAAAGGCTGAAGGAAAACCTGGCCCGATTTGAGGGGGCGGAAAAGGTTACGGTGCATGTTGCCGATGCTGCCAGCACGGATTCCTGGTGGGATGGCCAGTTATTCGATCGGATCTTATTGGATGCGCCCTGTACAGGCACCGGTGTGATACGCAGAAACCCCGATATCAAACTACTCAGACGGCCTAAAGACATCCGAAATCTGACTCAACAACAGAGTCGTTTGCTGAACGAGCTTTGGGCCTTGCTCAAACCGGGCGGTTATTTGCTTTACGCCACCTGTTCCATCCTGGCCGATGAGAATTCGCGTCAGATCAAAACCTTTCTTGCCAGCCATGAAGATGCCTCCTATGACGATCTGGATGTGAAATGGGGACACAATACCGGTTACGGGGTACAAATCTTGACGGGCGAACAGCAAATGGATGGATTTTTCTACGCCCGCATCCGCAAGTTAGAGCTAAAATAAATTACATGCAATCAATAACGCGCTATGATGCACGGCAAATCAGTTGCCCCTTAAATAATAATTTTTTACATCTGGGTTTTAGCAGATGAAGATAATCATTCTCGGTGCCGGACAAGTCGGCTCATCTGTCGCGGCAACGCTGGCCGGTGAGAACAATGACATTACGGTGGTTGATACCAAGCTCTCACGGCTCCGACAACTACAGGACCGCTGGGATTTGGGTACGGTACAAGGTCGCGCCTCCCACCCCGATGTGTTGAGGC
>JAOUPJ010000233.1 GCA_029879945.1 Gammaproteobacteria bacterium | reverse complement strand
GACTGACCTCAGCCCCAAGGCCATCTCCAACCACGACATGGGCAAGGTGTTCGAGGAGCTGATCCGCCGCTTCGCGGAATCCTCCAACGAGACCGCCGGGGAGCACTTCACCCCGCGAGACATCGTGCGCCTCACCACCTCCCTGGTGTTTATGGAAGACGATGACGCCCTCACCAAGCCGGGTATTATCCGTACCATCTATGACCCCACCGCAGGGACCGGTGGCTTTCTCTCTGCCGGAATGGAATACGTGCATGAGTTAAATCCACAAGCGGTGATGCGCGCCTTCGGTCAGGAACTCAATCCCGAGAGTTACGCCATCTGTAAGGCAGACATGCTCATCAAAGGCCAGGAAGTCGGTAATATCAAACACGGCAACACCTTATCCAATGACCTGCTCTATGGCCAATACTATGACTACATGCTCTCCAATCCACCCTTTGGCGTAGACTGGAAAAAGATCGAACAGGACATTAAAGACGAACATACCGTCAGAGGTTTTGATGGCCGCTTTGGCCCCGGCCTGCCCAGAGTCTCCGACGGCTCACTGCTCTTCCTCATGCATCTCATCAGTAAACTTAGAGACAACAAGGAGGGCGTATCGGCATTATCCTCAACGGCTCACCGCTGTTTACCGGTGGTGCGGGCTCCGGCGAATCCGAAATCCGCCGCTACATCCTCGAAGCCGATTTACTAGAGGCCATCGTCGCCTTGCCCACCGACATGTTTTACAACACCGGCATCGCCACCTATGTGTGGATACTCTCCAACAAAAAAACCGACGAACGCAAAGGCAAGGTTCAACTCATCAATGGCGTCAACCTCTGCGGCAAAATGCGCAAATCTCTAGGCTCCAAACGCAATGTCATGTCTGAAGAAGACATTGCCACCGTCACCCGTAGTTTCGGCCGCTTTGAAATGATCGACAATCTTGAGCTGGACAAGCCCGCAGAACAAAAAAGCAATCGCGGCCGCCAGTCAGCCAACGGGAATTCTAATGGTGCGAAGACTGAAGCACCGAAGACATTTGCCAGCAAAATCTTCGCTACCCACGAATTCGGTTACCGCCGTATCACCATCGAACGCCCCTTAAGAGAATCCTACCAGTTCAGTGACGAACGTCTTGCCGAACTACGCTTTGCATCCGGTTCTTTAAACGCCCCAATGAAATGGGTCTATCAGGAATTCGGCCAAAGTTGGTCTGACGATGCCAGCGACAAAACCTACGGCGAGCTAAAAGACCACAAAGACACCATTCGCAATTACGTGAAAAAACATTTCACCGACCTCAAAGAAAAACACATCAAAGACCTGCTGGACAAAAAAACCTGGCAAAGCCAGAAACAAATCCTGTTAAAAGCCAAACAATTACAACAAGTCATAGGTTCTGAACAACACGACGACATAAACCAATATGACGACGTGATAAAAGACGCCTGCAAACAGCAAGGCATCACCCTCGATGCCAAAGAGAAAAAACAAATCACTAGCGCCGTGAGTTGGAAGAATCCGAAAGCGGAAAAAGTCATCAAGAAGATTCATAAGGGTAAACCCAATCCTATTTACGGTTTGTTTGAAGTCGATGGCCAGACTATAGAGTACAAGCCCGATGGCGACCTGCGCGACTTTGAGAACGTCGCCCTTGATCCAAGCAAAACAGTCAATGAAGTCAACGAAACCTACTTCCAAAAAGAAGTCCAACCCCACGTGCCCGATGCCTGGATCGATGCCAGTAAAACCGATAGCAAAGACGGTGAGATAGGCATCGTCGGTTATGAAATTCCGTTTAACAGGCATTTTTATGTGTATCAACCGCCAAGGGATTTGGCAGAGATTGATGCGGATTTGGATGAGGTAAGCAGCGAGATCATGTCCCTACTGCAGGAGGTGCACTCCTGATGGTCTTTTTCGTCGATAGCGGCGTTGCATCGGTGCTCGCTCAGTCACATATTAAACATATGCTCCTTCGCTGTGCGCCGCTGCGCCTTGCTCTCAACAAAAAATTCTCACCAGGAGGATATTTTTATGGGTAAGTATCAGGCGTATCCAGAATTTAAAGAGTCGGAGGTTGAATGGCTTGGTGAAATACCCCCCCACTGGTTTGTTCTCGGGCTTGGCAAAGCTGTCGAGTTTATGAATAACGGTTCATCAGCTACTCAAGTAGAAGAATCAGAAGACACAGTGAGAGTTACACGAATAGAGACCATTTCAGAGGGAGTAATTAATTTAGAGAAGACTGGCCATGTCAATAGCAGAGATATTTCAGAGCGATTTCGTTTAAAAATGGGAGACATACAGTTCTCCAATATAAATAGCTTAAGTATGGTTGGTAATTGTGCATTATATTCTGGCAATGAACTTTTATACGCCGGAATGAATTTATTACACATGCGACCAAATATTAATTGGGTCAACTCTAAATATATGCTCTACCAGTTTAAAACAAAGGGCTTTAGAAATTCTGTTGAAGCAAATGCGAAACCAGCTATTAATCAAGCAAGCATTCCGACAGGTACACTTAAATTATTTAAATTTTTATGTCCGCCAATAAACGAACAACAACAAATCGCCAACTTCCTCGACCACGAAACAGCGAAAATCGATACCCTGATCGAAAAACAACAACAGCTCATCAAGCTGCTTAAAGAAAAACGCCAGGCAGTGATTAGCCACGCCGTCACCAAAGGCTTAAATCCCAACGCCCCCATGCGCGACTCCGGTGTTGAGTGGCTGGGTGAAGTGCCAGCGCATTGGGTAGTAAGAAGATTGAAACATGCAGCGAACATTCAGTCCGGTATACCAAAAGGAAAAGACTTGACTGGGAAAATAGCTATTAGTGTTCCCATGCTCCGAGTCGCAAATGTACAGGATGGATTCTTAAATTTGGAAGATATCCATCAAATAGAAATCGAGCCAGACCAACTAGAACGATACTCTTTGCAGTATGGTGATGTTCTGATGAATGAAGGTGGAGATAATGACAAGTTAGGTCGAGGTGCGGTTTGGAAGGAAGAGATCTCGCCATGTATACATCAAAATCATGTATTCGCTATACGTCCAGTTTCAATAGAACCACAATGGCTTGATGTTTTAACTCGGGCTAGTTACGCAAAGTTTTATTTTTTTAGCGTTGCAAAGCAAAGTACAAATTTAGCCTCAATATCTTCCTCAAATATTAAAGAGACACCACTATTAATCCCGTCAGGCGAAGAGCGAAAAAAAATAATGGATTATGTTCAACGAAAAATTGAAGTCTTTGATAAATTAGAATCTAAATGCGTAGCGCAAGTCATGCTACTAAGAGAACGTCGCACAGCGTTAATCTCAGCCGCTGTTACCGGTAAAATTGATGTCCGTAGTTGGATCGCTCCAGAAGGAGCCAAAACTGATAAGGAAGTGGCCGCATGAATTACCACGGCGGTGATAAAGTCTACTACGTATTGTTTCACCGATATCCTGGATAAAACGCAATCGTTGCAAAATATGCAACAGTTCGGGTTGTGGTTGGAATAGAACTGAAGAAACAGGTAACAAGGGATGATGACGGAAAGTACTGAACAATTACTCATTTATGAAACCGAGAATGGTGAGGTTGAGGTACGGCTGGAGAAGGACACCTTATGGCTAAGCCTGCAGCAAATAGCGGATCTTTTTGGCAGGGATAAATCGGTAATTTCCCGTCACTTAGGAAATGTATTTAAAACCAATGAGTTAGGGCGAGCTTCAGTTGTTGCAAAAAATGCAACAACTGCCGCGGATGGTAAAACCTATCAGGTTGAGTATTTTAACCTGGATGCCATTATTTCCGTGGGCTATCGGGTGAATTCCTGGCAGGGCACCCGTTTCCGGCAATGGGCTACCGCTCGTCTAAAAGAACATCTGGTCCAGGGCTACACCCTCAATGAGCAGCGTTTGCAGCAGCATCAAGAGCAGCTAAAAAAGTTGGAACAAACCCTGACCTTGTTCCAGCAAAATATTATCGATCAAGCCAACCTACCGGAGGCTAAAGGGCTGGTGAGAGTAATCAGCGATTACGCTCGTACCTTCGTGTTACTCAATCAGTTTGATAGCGAACGCCTGCCCACCACGGATTTTGATGAACACATCCGTTACGAAATTAAATACGATGAAGCACGTTCGGCAATCAACACCCTCAAGCAGGACCTAATCGCCAAAGGCGAGGCCACGGAATTGGTCGGCAATGAAAAGGACGACAGCTTCGCCGGTATTTTAGGCTCAATCGTACAAAGCTTCAGTGGCCAGTTTCTTTATCCCAGCATCGAAGAACAGGCCTCACATCTCTTATATTTTGTAATCAAGAACCATCCCTTTAGCGATGGCAATAAACGTATCGGCGCTTTTTTGTTTATCTGGTTTTTGCAGCGTAACCAACACCATCTAAAAACCAATGGTGAGTTAAAGATCAACGACAACGCCTTAGCTGCAATAGCGTTACTTGTCGCACAAAGTGATCCGAAACAAAAAGAACTAATGATTCATTTGATTATGAATTTGATTCGCAATGCATAAAATAAATATGAACAAGCCGGGTATTTTATTACATTTTTACTGAGTAATTTAGAGGCAGGCAAGTTTAAGTCTTGAAAAAATACACACTATCTTATTTCACCGCAACCGGAAGATAGCTAAAAAGAGGATAAATAATGGGCAAGGCAAATGAATTAACGTTTCAAAACGATATGATTCAACAAATGCTTGCCAATGGTTGGATGCTCGGCAAACCGGAAAACTATAATCGAGAATTAGCCCTTTACACTGGAGACCTTTTAGGCTTTGTGCAAGATACCCAGGAAACCCAGTGGCAGCAGTACTGCAAAATATATCCAAACAATCCGGAACAAAAGTTTTTAGAACGTGTAGCGTCTCAATTAAGCAAAGCCGATCCCAATGCGGCAAATACCGAGTTGCGTACCTTTGGTACCTTGGGAGTGTTGCGTCATGAATTGCGTGATCGTGGTACGCGTTTTAGTTTGTGTCAGTTCAGGCCCGAACACGAGTTGAATCCGGATACCCTGTCGCGCTATGCCAAGAACCGCCTACGGGTAGTGCCGGAGTTGGTCTATAGCCCCTGGGCCACAGAGGAGCATCTGGCAGAGACAGGCACCAAGGCCAAGGCCTGGCGTATTGATTTGGTGCTGTTTGTGAATGGTCTACCCATCGCCACCCTGGAACTGAAATCCGAATTCAAACAGGCCTGCGAAAACGCCATCAAACAATACAAAAAGACCCGTCCACCTGTTGATCCGGAAACCAAGAAACCCGAGCCTCTGTTAACCTTCAAACGCGGTGCCCTGGTGCATTTTGCTGTGAGTCAATACGAGGTGTATATGACCACGCGCCTGGAAGGGGATGACACCTTCTTTTTACCCTTTAATAAAGGCACCAAAGAGGGTGGAGCCGGCAATGAGGTGCCAGAGAATATCAATCAATACGCCACCGATTATTTGTGGAACGAGGTACTGCTGCCCGATAACCTGTTAAACATACTCGCCCGTTATGTGCATTTACAGATCGAAGAGAAGGAAACCTGGGAAGGGCGCAAATTCAAAAAAGAAACCATGATCTTTCCCCGCTACCACCAATGGGATGTGGTCAACAAACTCTTGAGTGCCGCTCGCGTGGAAGGAGCAGGACAAAAATACCTGATTCAACACAGCGCCGGTTCTGGTAAATCTAATTCCATCGCCTGGTTGGCCCATCAGCTCTCGTCCCTTTATATCAATGGGGGAAGCAAGCTCTTTGATTCGGTCATCGTTATTACCGACCGCACCGTGCTCGATGATCAGTTGCAAGACACG
>JAOUPJ010000031.1 GCA_029879945.1 Gammaproteobacteria bacterium | reverse complement strand
CAATATGACCTGTTTCACGTCTATACGGTGGATCAACACACCCTGTTTGTGCTGCGTAACCTGCGTCGCTTTTTACTGCCCGAATTCAAAGACGAGTTCCCGCTGTGCAGCGAAGTGGCACCCCTGATCCCCAAACCCGAATTGCTCTATCTGGCGGCCCTGTTTCATGACATCGCCAAGGGTCGCGGTGGCGATCACTCCACACTGGGCGCCCAGGAAGCCCGGGGATTTTGTCTGCAGCACGATCTGAGTCGTTATGACACAGAGCTTGTCGTATGGTTGGTACAAAATCATCTGCTGATGTCGTCCACAGCTCAACACAAAGATATCGAAGACCCGGAAATCATTAACGGCTTCGCCCAGCAAGTCGCCGACAAAAACCGCTTGCGCTACCTCTATCTCCTGACGGTTGCCGATATGTATGGCACCAACCCCAAAATCTGGAACAGCTGGAAGGAATCCCTTTTGGGCGAACTCTACAACCAGACCCTGCGCGCCTTTGCCCGCGGCTTGGAAAATCCGCTAGACAGACGGGAACGCATCAAAGAGAAACAATCCCTGGCCAGAAAGGCGTTGCTGGATAGTGGGATTCCTGCCGACGCCATTGAACAACTCTGGCAACAAACTGCCGACGATTATTTCTTGCGTTACAAGGACGAAGAAATTCAGTTTCACACCAAAACAATCTTGTCTTTTCGAGAAAAGCACCCCTCAGACCCCTTGGTGCTCTTGCGCGAAATTGGCGATTCAGGCACAAGCGACATCTTTATAAACGCAACCGTTCAGCGTTTCATGTTCTACCGCATCACCGCCACCTTAGACCGACTGAATCTCAATATCATGGAGGCACGCATTGTTTCAGGGAGCCGCGGATTTACCATGGATACCTACAGCGTGACAGAAAGTGATAATTCCCCGATTACCGATCCCGAGCGCATCAAGGAGATCGAGTCTCAGATTTTCAACACCCTGACGCAGGACAGCCTGCCCAAACTGATCACCCGCGCCACCACGGGAAGACAGGCCAAGCACTTTACCATTCCCACCGACGTCACCTTCACACAGGATGAAAGGAACCACCGAACCATCATGGAAATCACCGCGACCGACCGACCCGGTCTGTTATCACGGATTGCCTTTGCCATGAAGGAATGCGAGGTGGAATTGCAAAATGCCAAGGTATCCACCGTGGGGGCGCAAGTAGAAGACGTGTTCTTTATCACGGACAAAAACGGTAAGTCTTTGACTGAACAGGAACAATTGGCAAATTTACGGGCCGCCATCAAATCCCAACTGGATTCCGATCGGGAACCCGCCCTGCAAAGCATCTAGTCCCTCAGGCCAACAGGCCGCCTATCGTTTGCATACTGCGCTGGATGGGACTAGAATAGCGCGTTTTTTAGCTGGCCTGGGCAAGAACTCTCTTTTCCGGCCATCTCCTTGTCTCACCGATCGTCGGGAGACTATTTATCCATAAGGAGTCACAATGAGACACTATGAAGTCGTGTTTTTGGTCCACCCTGACCAAAGCGAGCAAGTTCCTAGCATGGTCGAGCGTTATCGCTCCATGATCGAAGGGGACAAAGGTAAAATCCATCGCCTTGAAGACTGGGGCCGCAGACAACTGGCCTACCCCATCCAAAAAGTCCACAAGGCTCACTATGTGTTAATGAACATCGAATGCAGTCAAGCTGTGCTGGATGAACTCGTCAGCGCGTTTCGCTTTAACGATGCGGTTCTGCGTCACCTATTCCTTTCTAAAGACGGTCCTGTTACTGAGGCCTCTTTCATGACCAAGAAAGACGATAGAGAAGACAACGACAACAAGTACCAAAGCGATTTCGCAGGCGCTTCTAACTAACACTAGGTAAACGAAGGAGTTTTCCAACATGGCACGCTATTTTAGACGTAAAAAATTCTGTCGATTTTCTGCTGATGGTGTTAAAGAAATCGATTACAAAGACCTGAACACCTTAAAGAATTATGTAAGTGAGAATGGCAAGATTGTTCCAAGCCGAATCACGGGCACGAGTGCAAAATACCAGCGCCAATTGGCGAGCGCGATCAAGCGTGCACGTTATTTAGCCCTGTTGCCCTACTCAGACGCCCATTAGTAGAACGACGCGATCACCCAGAGGGTGCGTCGGCCTAAGGGTGAAAAATGAAAGCACTGGCCAATTACATTATGAAAGGTCGTGTGCCGGCAATCATCGCCTGCACAGGATTTTCGGTATTTTCGCTACTGTTTCCGCCGCTGTCATACCTTAGCGGAGCGGTGATCAGTCTGGTAACGCTACGCGTGGGATCAGGCCAAGGTCTGGTTCTGGCGATTCTTTCCACCTTGATGGTTGGTGGTCTGACCATGGCGTTCATGGGCAGCGGATTGTATGCGATGGTGGTTTTGGTCGCGGTGTGGCTACCCGTTTGGATAGTCTCCACAGTGCTCAGACAAACCGTGTCGCTGAATTTGGCATTGCTTGTGGCTGTCGGAATGGCCCTATTGGCCATCATCGCCTTCCACTTGGCGATACCCGACACCGAGGCATTTTGGAAAGACATCATTTCCAAATTTCTTGCCGAGTCGGGGAACTCGGTGCCTGAGATCAGGCAAGAGGATGTGATAGAGAGCACCGTGCCTATTGCAACGGCAGCTCTGGGAGCCACTTTTTTGCTCAGCACTTCCCTCTGCCTGTTTCTGGGTCGTTGGTGGCAAGCGCTACTCTACAACCCAGGTGGTTTTGGCAAGGAGTTCCGGGAACTCCAAGTGAACAAGGTGTTCGCCATGACCACATTGGCCGTGGTAACTGCCGCCATGCTGATGAGTGAATTGGGTGGTTTGCTTAGCGATCTGTCCGTAGTGATGATCGCCTACTGCGCCATAGGTGGCCTGGCCCTTTTCCATGACTGGGTGGAAAAGACCAAGGCAAACACCATCTGGTTGATTGTGGTTTATGTCTTTTTGCTGTTCGCCGCACCGCAGATGTTAACCGTGTTGGCGATGATTGGGATTGGCGACTCCTGGGGAAACCTCAGGCAGCGCATAAAAAAGGGTGGTCAGCCTTAGTAGGCTCGAGCACTAAGTACGTCAAAGAATTAGATTGAGAATATGAGGTAAACGAGATGGAAGTGATTCTACTGGAAAAAATTCAGAATCTTGGCACAGTGGGTGACAAGGTCAAAGTTCGTCCCGGCTATGGCCGCAACTACCTGTTACCACAAGGTAAAGCCGTGTCTGCCACAGAAGAGACCATTGCCAAGTTTGAGGAACGCCGTGCCGAGCTTGAAAAACGCGCTACCGAAACCCTGGCCGCTGCACAAGCAAGACATGAATCAATGTCTGAAGCCAAGATCAAAATCGAAGCCAAGGCCAGTGACGAAGGGAAGCTTTACGGCTCTATCGGCACCCGTGATATCGCGATTGCCGCTACCGAAGCAGGTTATCAGCTAAACAAGAACGAAGTGCTACTACCAGGTGGCGTCATTCGCTCCATCGGTGAGTTTGAAATTGCTCTTCAACTACACCCGGACGTGTCCAGCTCCATTAAACTGGAAGTCACTCCCGCCAAATAAAGCGGTTTGTTTTACGATTGATTAGCCCGTGCTCGAACAGTCGAGCACGGGCCTTTTTTCATCACCTAAATACCCCAATCTGCTTTACAATAGATGGCCGTAAACGTCTTGGGATGATCTTGTCATGGCAGACAGTGCAGTTCAGTTCTCGAAACGCAACTTGGATCTGGAATCTCTCAAAATACCACCCAATTCAGTCGAAGCCGAGCAGTCCGTGCTGGGTGGCCTCATGCTGGACAATTCCACTTGGGACCACGTAACCGACCTGATCACCGAAAATGACTTCTATCGACACGATCACCGCCTGATATTTCGTGCCATTAGCGAACTGGCCAAATTTAATAAACCCTTCGACGTTGTGACCCTTTCCGAATGGCTGGAGCGCCATGGCGAGTTGGATGATGCAGGAGGCCTGGCAAATCTGGGCACCATGGCCAAAAACACCCCAAGCGCTGCCAACATCAAGTCTTATGCAGGGATTGTCAGAGAAAAATCCATCCTGCGCAGCCTCATTTCTGTTGGCACCCAGATCAGCGACCTGGTCTATGATGGCCGGGGAAACAGCAGTTCCGACATACTGGATCGTGCGGAAAGTCTGGTCTTTGAAATCGCCGAAAAAGGGGCGAGAGCAAACAAGGGGTTTACCGGTATTCGGGATCTACTGGATAGGGCCGTCGACCGCATCGATACCCTGTTTCAACAAGATAGTCCCATCACCGGCGTGGCCACCGGCTGGACCGATTTCGACGAAAAGACCTCTGGCCTACAGCCCTCTGATCTGGTCATTGTTGCCGGCCGTCCTTCCATGGGTAAGACCTCATTTGCCATGAACATGGCAGAACACGCGGCCCTGCACGAAGGGCTACCGGTGGCTGTCTTCTCCATGGAAATGCCGGGCGAACAACTGGCCATGCGTATGATCTCGTCCATCGGTCGTATTGATCAGCACAAGCTGCGTACTGGAAAGCTGGCCGATGACGACTGGCCCCGTCTTACCGAAGCCGTAGGTGCGCTGGCCGAGGCCCCGATCTACATCGACGACACCCCCGCGCTTAGTCCCAATGAGTTACGCGCCAAGGCGCGACGACTAGTGCGTCAGGCGGGCCAACTGGGCCTGATCGTGATCGACTACCTACAGCTGATGCGCGGCAGCAACAGCGGCGAAAATCGCGCCACAGAAATTTCTGAAATATCTCGCTCCCTAAAGGCCCTGGCCAAGGAGCTGAACGTGCCGGTCATCGCCCTCTCCCAGCTCAATCGCAGTCTGGAGCAACGACCCAATAAACGGCCGGTCATGTCTGACTTGCGGGAATCGGGCGCCATTGAGCAAGATGCCGACGTGATCGTGTTTATCTATCGGGACGAGGTCTACAACGAAGACAGTCCGGATAAGGGCGTGGCCGAAATCATTATCGGCAAGCAACGGAATGGTCCTATCGGTACAGTGCGGCAGACCTTCCTTGCCCAATACACCCGCTTTGAAAACTATATTCACGATATCCCCTATGAGGGATACGAATAATGACGCGAGCCGCCATCGCTCGTTTTGACCAGTCTGCCCTTACTCACAATCTTGGGATCATCCGAAAGACCGCCCCCAATAGCAAGGTGATGGCCGTGATCAAGGCCAATGCCTACGGACACGGTATTGTGGAAACGGCGCAGGCCCTGAACGGCGTGGACGCCTACGCCGTCGCCCATCTGGAAGAGGCGGTGGCACTGCGTAATGCAGGTGTGCAGAAAGACATACTCCTGCTGCAGGGCCTCTTGAATGAAGACGAGCTCAGTGCGGCTGTTAAGCACCGTCTTACAACTTGCGTACACGACACGGCCCAATTGGACTTGCTGGAGTCCAATACAAATTCTGCATTGGACTGCTGGTTGAAGATAGATACGGGCATGCATAGACTGGGAATTCGCCTGCAAGAGCTTCCCACCTTTCTTTCGCGCCTCGCAGCGTTGAAACATATTGGAGTTAGCACCATCATGTCTCACTTCGCCAACGCCAATGTGGTGGAAGACGAGATCAATGATCTGCAAATAAAGCGCTTTAAACAGCTGGCCCTGCCAACTGGAGTGCAGCGTTCTTTGGCCAATAGCGCGGCCATTTTTTCACGAGCAGAGTCCCACTTTGACTGGGTACGCCCAGGGATTTCACTCTATGGTATCTCTCCTTTTTCAGACCGATCTGCGCAAGACCTGGGCCTCAAACCCTTTATGTCTTTTGAAAGCCAGGTCATTACCATCAAGCAAGTCAAACAGGGGGAATCGGTGGGTTATGGTGCATTATGGTGTGCAGAACAAGACACCTATATCGCTGTGATCCGTGCCGGTTACGGCGATGGTTATCCTCGACATGCCCAGAACGGCACACCGGTGTGGATCAACAACAAGATTTTTCCCCTGGCAGGTCGGGTCAGTATGGACATGATCAGTGTGGACCTGGGCCCCACACCCAGTGTAAAAATTGGGGATACGGCTCAACTGTGGGGAGACAAAAACCCCATCGAACAAGTCGCGGCCATGTCCAACACCATTCCCTATGAGCTGACCTGCAAAATCACCCAGCGAGTGACACGGCACTATGTCTAAGAGCAAGTTGATTTATAACTGCAGAGAGTGCGGTGGCCAGTCTCCAAAATGGGCCGGACAGTGTCCGGACTGCGGTGCCTGGAATAGTCTGGAAGAGGCCGTTTCGGTCAGTGCCAAAGGTGCCCGCCCCCGCTTTAGTGGCTATGCCGGCAATGTGCAAAACGGCAGTCAGGTCCTGAATCTGAGCGATATCAAACACACCCAACAAGACCGGCTCTCCACACGGCTCAGCGAACTGGATCGTGTGTTAGGCGGTGGGCTGGTCCACGGTGCAGTCACCCTGATTGGCGGTGACCCGGGCATTGGTAAGTCCACACTATTGATACAAACCACGTCTTCCATTGGAAAGGAGCGACCGGTGCTCTATGTGACGGGGGAAGAGTCCCTGGAGCAGGTCAGCCAGCGCGCCGACAGACTGGGGCTGGATGCGCATGGCGTACGTATGCTGGCCGAGACACGGGTCGAGTCCATCATGGCCCATGCCCAGCAGGAAAGACCGCAGGTAATGGTCATCGATTCCATTCAATCCATCTACACCGACGCCGTACAGTCTGCCCCCGGTTCGGTATCGCAGCTACGTGAAAGCGCCGGACAGCTGGTGCACTTTGCCAAACAAAGCGGGACCATGATCTTTCTGGTGGGACACGTGACCAAGGAAGGGGCCATTGCGGGACCAAGGGTGCTGGAGCATATGGTGGACACCGTGTTGTATTTCGAAGGGGAAAGCGATAGCCGCTACCGCATGATACGTGCGGTGAAAAATCGCTTCGGTGCCGTCAATGAATTGGGTGTGTTCGCCATGACGGACAAAGGCCTGAAAGAGGTGTCTAATCCCTCGGCTATTTTCTTATCGCGTCACGAAAACCCGGTCGCTGGTAGTATTATCACCATCACGCGTGAGGGTAGCCGTCCACTCTTGATCGAGCTGCAGGCCCTGGTGGACGAAAGCCATTTGGCCAACCCGCGACGCGTTACCCTGGGTCTGGAGCAAAACCGTCTGGCCATGTTGTTGGCGGTGTTGCATCGACACGGGGGCATCGCCATGTTCGATCAGGATGTGTATGTGAATGTGGTGGGCGGTGTGCGTGTGGGTGAAACCGGCGTAGACCTGGCCGTGATTATGGCCGCACTTTCCAGCTTTCGAAATAAACCCATCCCCAATGATCTGGCCGTGTTTGGCGAGGTGGGCTTGGCAGGTGAAATCCGGCCCGTTTCCGGTGGTGAAGACCGGCTACGTGAAGCGGTCAAGCACGGGATCAAGCGGGTATTGCTGCCGAAAGCAAACTGCCCACGCAAGGCATGGGCAGAATGTGAGATACACGCAGTGAGTCGCCTCGACGAGGCACTCAGATTCTTGTAGTTCAAATCAATTGGTCATTGCCGCCAATTCGCGGTGCAGGACTTGATCGTCTCCAATATTGAGTTCGACCAATCTGCGTAAATGAGAAATGCTGTCCAGGTCGATATGGACACATTCCAAACCAATCTGATTGTCTTCAGTGTGGGCCACCACCATTTCCATTCTTATATTGAAGGGATTTTCAGGCGGATGAACCTCTACCAGAAAGCGCCCCCCTTTTGGGGAATGCCATTGATGAGGACGTGATATCAGCATCCCCTTCAGTGAAATATCGATCAACTTGCCAGTCCATGACCCCATCGCTCCTGTTACTGTCACCGCTGCGTCGAAACCAACACGTGAAAACCGGCGACGTTCATTTAGATGTGATGCTTGCATAGTTTTTAGATCCTAAAGTTATTCCAGGCCAGTGCAAATATGGTTTGAATTTTTATCGGCCTCCGATCCCATCTTTTAAATCGCATTCACTAAAGAACTGATAAATAAGTAACGAAACAGAACTACAAGGACCGACAAGCGAAGAGGCTGATTAATTGTTGCGCAATATTTTCATATTCATACTAAGTCTTATATCAGCATCTTCTGTTATAGCCGCCGGAAACCCAATCACTACCATATTTCCCCACATTGAATTTGGTATTAACGCCAAGGCGGACAGTTTTTTCTGGATAGAAAAAGATCAAACGGGCAGGACAGAAACGCTGGAATACGGACCTCGGCTCGGTCTAGGACTCACTTTAAACAACACAAAAAGACCCTGGCCGGGTATCATTTTTGAGGGCCGAGGAAACTATTACCTTGGCGCAACACGTTATGAAGGGCTTAGTATCGACCAAAACACAAATGCCGAAGTCGATGCCAACACCTGGACAAATTATAGCTGGATCAATCTCCAGGGGATGATAGGCCAGCGTACAGGAAAACTGCTGGGTGATGCCATGTTAGACTTTATGGTCGGTGGCAACATCGACTACTGGAGTCGGGAGCTCAAAGCAGGTACCGATGGGGCGGGCCAACAATTTTCCGGTGTGACACAGACCTTCCGCATATTTACCGCGAGAGCCGGCGTTGGCTTGGCGGGCGCAGGAAAGGGACAGCACTGGCGTCTGCAGGCGGGCGTTAAATTTCCCTTCCATACCACCCTTCGGGTTTCCCAGGCTAATCTTACCTTACGCCCAGGGAAGGATATCTCCTACTATGGTCTGTTGGAGTCCAACTCGTTGTTCTATGCGCTGGGTTACAAGTTTCATTTCAGCGCCTATTATGAGGGATATCGATTTAAACGCTCCCCCAATGTGGCCTACGGCGGTGGGGTAGTGAATCAAGCCGAAAGCATCATGCATGTCTTTGGGGTCGAACTCCAATACTAATATCTGCCGAAATTTGTGGTAAACTTTGGCTCTATGGTCATTTACGATTTAGTTTGCGAGTCAAACCACGATTTTGAAGGCTGGTTTAAATCGCAAGAAGAATACCTGCAGCAACAGACCACCGGTTTATTGGTCTGTCCTATTTGTAGTTCCAACGAAGTTCGTAAAAAACCCAGCCCTATCTACGTGAATGTGCGCAGTAACCGGCAGACCAGTCAGCCTGCCACTACCGAGCAGGGAGCGAGTCCCGCTTCTTCAGCAACAGCGAAAATGGACGCCAAGCTCATGAAGCATATACGCGAGTTCATTGAGAACAATAGCGAGAATGTGGGTGTTCGCTTCGCGGAAGAGGCCAAAAAGATCCACTACGGTGAGGCCGAACAGCGAAATATTCACGGCCATGCCAGTCGGGAAGAAATTGCCGAGTTGAAAGAAAACGGTATCGATACCGTGACCCTTCCCTCGTTCCTGGTTGAAAAAGAAAAGTTAAACTAGGCTGTTCAATATCTCTTTTACCGACGAACCAAACGAGATGGTCTCATAGCGAAAGACTCGCAAGTGCGCCGACCAATAGTGCGCAGGTAAACCCGCTTTCAATTTCAACTGGTGCCAGAAATCTTCTTTTCGCGGTAAAGATTCCCAAACTGCCGGTAAAAATGTCCCTCTATGGGAATCGTCTTCCAGAATAAGCCCATCCACACCAGGGCGAATTTGTTTCAACACCTCTTCTTCGGAAGAAAATTCCATCGCCTCGGGTTCGGTAAGAACCGAAATACTGATTTCCAACCCTTCCAGCTCAGACGGACTGAGTGCCTGAAACCGAGGATCACGAAAGGCCGCACTGTGGGCATTCTTCGCCACGTCCAAAACAAGCGCCTGGTAGGCCTCCAGACTGCCAATACACCCTCTCAATTCGCCCCGTTTTTTTAGTGTGACAAAACTCGCCCCTTCCTCCAGCAAGCCGGGATCACTGAAAGATGAGATATCGGGTGACCAGATTTCTCGATGCTCCAGTGTATACTGGATAGAGCGCACAGCGATGGTCAGCAAAGCATTTTTTGTCTTTTCTGCAAGCATATCAGTTGAAGGCGTAGGCACCGTAGCCCACTACTCTACTTCTGTCACCGGCGGTATCACCTGAATTACACTGGCTGATGGTGGTCACTGAAAGGCCTTTGTGCTGAGCAATTAATAACAGCCCGCTAAGTGGGTCTCGCCCACAGGCATTCTCATAATTTAGGGAAAGATAATCCAATGACTCAATGGCATGGGTCGTTTCACTATCCAGTTTTTTTGCCTCCTCATAGGCATGAAAATGAGAAAGATCAGAGCTCACGACACACAAGGTTTCGGGGCCACCCCACAGCCGTTCCAGTACTGTGGCAATCTGCTGTGGTGGCGCAGAGCCCACGACCAAAGGCACGATACTGAAGCTGGAAAAAATGCATTGTAAAAATGGGATATGTACTTCCAGAGAGTGCTCATCCCGATGGGCATAGTCATTCAACCCCACAAAATCCAGATCGCTAATCAAGGCGTAAGACTCTTTATCGACAGGGACCTGTCCCAGAGGTGTCTCGAAAAAATCGGCAGAACTCATGGCCAATCCAGATAAGGGCACACGATGGGCTGGCCCCAGCAATACGACTCGCTTGATTTTATCTCTCACCTTCTGAAACTGGCCATAAATAGCCGCAGCACAGGCACCGGAATAGATATAACCGGCGTGGGGCGCAACAATTGCCTTAGGGGGAATATTTAAGACAGGCTTGGAGCTGGAGAGGAGTTCGTCCAAGACATGCGCCAATTCAGTTGGTCTGCCCGGATAGAACAGTTCAGCAACTGCCGCGCGACGAATACCTGCCATCATGATTCGCCCTCCAATGGGTTTCCAACTAATCTTTAAAGTATAATAAAGATCGTTCTTGCTTGCAGGGGTGTTTATGCGTTCTTCAGAATTAAAAATCGCCATACTGACCATCTCCGACAGAGCCAGTCGCGGGGAATATGAAGATAGGGGCGGCCCAGCAATCGAGAATTGGTTACAGCGTGCCCTGGCCAGCCCCTGGACGCCGCTATTTAAACTTATTCCCGACGATCGCCTGTTGATTGAGGAAACCTTGATCACCCTCTGTGATGAGGAGCATTGTCAGCTCATTTTGACGACAGGGGGAACCGGCCCCGCCAGAAGGGATGTTACCCCCGAAGCGACCGAGGCAGTGTGTCAGAAACTACTGCCTGGATTTGGTGAACTAATGCGAGCAGAATCACTTAACGTGGTACCCACCGCGATCCTTTCCCGGCAAACGGCGGGTATTCGCAATAATACTTTAATTATAAACATGCCTGGCAAACCCTCGGCCGTGGACGATTGCTTAAATGCAGTATTCCCTGCTGTTCCCTATTGTATTGATTTGCTAGAGGGACCCTACATTGAAACGAAACCGAAAGTTTGTAAGGCGTTTAGACCGAAGCATGCGCTAATGAAGCGGGATGAGGAATAAATACTCAAACACTCTCAACTAAGATGCCAGTTTTTTTTTACTTATTTCACCATCTCTCGCAAGCTCCATCCAAAAAATAGTCCCCCCTGTCGGGGCGTCTTCATAACCTATTTTCCCCAGGTGGGCCTCTATAATTCCCTTTGCGATACTAAGCCCTAGGCCCGTTCCCTCACGTGCACGCGTGTCCGACGAATCCGCCTGACTAAATTTTCCAAATATGCGAGCTCTAAACTCTTCCGGAATCCCTGGCCCCCTATCCCGAACATTTATTCTCACCCGAGCATCCATATTTTCAGCATAAATTGAAACTTTCTCCCCTCTGGGAGAATACTTTATTGCGTTGGATATCAGGTTATTCAGCACCTGTTCAAGGCGCGCCCTGTCGCCCTTAATCATAATATTGTTCAAAGTGGAATAGTCCGCTTCCAGTTGGACCGAGTATTTTTCAACATAGCCGGCAGACGCCTTAATCATGTCTTCTACTAGATCACGTACATATATGTCTGTACTATGGAGCTCCAACTTTCCTGACATCAGTTTGTTGTAATCCAGTAGATCATTAATCAAGTTAGAAAGCCTATCGCTGTTACGGATTGCTGTTTGTAACAATTCTTTTTTCTTTTGGGGGTCGGATTCTAATACACCGCCCACTACCAGACCCAATGTGCCGTGAATAGAGGTTAAAGGGGTTCGTAATTCGTGGCTCACGACAGATATGAACTCGTCTTTCATTTTGTCCAGCGCCTTCAGCTCCTTGTTCGCATTCTCCAAAGAACGATTCGCCATGATCAATTCATCCCCTCGCTGTTCTAATATCTTTGCTTGTTTGGAAAGTTGCTTGGTTCTCTCTGCTACGAGTAACTCCAAATCGTTTTTAATTGCAAATAAACCCTCATTTTTCGTATCAATCGATTCCGCCAAAACCTCTAGCTCATCGCCAGTCCCAGTCGGCCCTGAAGGATGAACGCCAGATTCAACCTTTTGAGCCAACTCTAGAATAGGCTGCGCCAATGCCTTGCCCACTCGCGTTGCCACAACGATCGCAATAATAATTCCCAACGAACCGACCAAACCAATTTCCATAATCCAGTTGTACAAATCTTTGTTCGCAACCCTGCTCGGAACAGATACATCGATAGATGTCTGAAGGCCATGCAATATACTCTCGCTGGTACTTAAGTGCGTCGCTTGAATCCCAGGAACTGTTGCGTCAATATTTCCAGAGATCAAAATGTCCTGCATATAGAGATTGTATTGAAACAGGCTGTTGAAATTTAACTGTTTCACCAGCTCATCCATATCTACCTTTACTAGTATTCCTCCTTGTACACTGCTGAAGTATTTTATCGGGGAAACAAACAAAACAGATTTTTCTGTGGGGGAAAGTTTGATATTTGTCTTCGTTAGGCTAGCAATATTTTCTGTATGCTTGCTAACAATATTTGATTGACTACTATCCTCTATATTGCTTTCGACGACTTTTCCGGTAAAATCAAACACGGTTACAGAAACAATTTCCTTTTTCTGCGAGAAAACTTTGATAAGCCCTGGCAAATAAGAAGATCTTCCTTCCGCATCAATCAGACTGTTTACCACAATAGAATTGGAGGCTAAATCCTCCACCTGCTCTTTAACGAACTCCAACCTAAGATTGATCTGTTCCAGCTTAGATTCTGCACTCGAGTGTAGCTGTTTATCGATCGCATCAGCAGATCGGTGGAATTCTATTATGTAGGTCCCCAACATCAAGAGCAGGAGAAAACCGGCCAACATGGTTGCTATTGTTTTAACAAACCGATTTTTTATGCTGGATCTCAACTGCATTGGCTAACAATCTCTTTACTTTTCTACAGAATCCAACGGCACAAGGTTTCCAGAACTATATTTAGCGAGGAAAAAATCGTCTACCTTTAGTGCATCGTGATCTGTCTTGCTAAAGGCTGGATCATAGGTACGCACCAAACCATCAAAACGTCCTAAGCTTTCCATTGCCTGTCTAATCTTGCTCATATCTGAACTATTGGCCTTCTTGATGGCTTTTGCTAGCATAAGTGTCAAATCATAGGCATGGGCAGTACCCGTAGGGGCAACAATATCTGCCTCATTTTCGACATAATATTTCTTTTTGTACTTGCTCACCAATTCTCTCGCCCTACTATTTTTATTATTTATGAAACTATAGGTTTGCAGTACGCGAAGATCAACTTTTTCCAATGATTCTCCTGCGAGGCGAGGAAATTCGCCTCCTGTAATGCCCCAATGAGAAATAATCACGGGGGGAGCACTCAGTTTGGAGAATTGCTTTACAAACTCTGCCCCCTCCACCGTATTACCCACGAATACAACCACTCGTGAGCCGCTCTTTTCAATTCGCTCGACAATGGCTGCGCGCTTCATCTCACCCCAATCAAACCACTCAACCGCTGTCGCTTTGATACCTTTCCTCTCTAATTCTGTGGTCATACCCTTGTAGTTACTTCTCCCCCAACCATTGTTGGCCAGAAGCAAAGCGACATTCTTAGATTCCTTAAGTGCCTTGGGAATCAAAAATGTTGCAGCATCTTTATCCCGAACAGATACCCGGAATACATAATTGGGTTTTTTCCCATTTTCTACTATACCAGTCGCAGCTGCCCATGGATTTAAAAACAGAATTTTGTTTTGATGAACAAAATCCAATTGCGATAGCGCGACTGGGCTACTGATACCACAAAATACTGCGACTAGATTAGGTTCTCTTGAAAAATGTTCCAGGTTTTGCATTCCTCTGGCGCTCACCATCGAATTGTCTCTTGCTCGAAGGACCAACTTCTTGCCCAACACGCCACCTTGCCCATTGATTTCATCTAGAGCCAATTCTATTCCCCGCCTAATTGCCAATCCCGACAAGGCCGAGTTACCTGCCATGTCTGCATCAAGCCCCAATATCAATTCTCCAGGCGTGCCTTGCTTGTCGTCCTCAATTTCCTGGATGAATTGTTCAACAATGCGTGTACCAAACTGGTGACGAAATTTCTCTAATAGAGTCTGTGCACGACTCTTCAGGATCTGGCGTTCTTTATCACTCAGAGTCACAACGGAAATTCCCGCGTCCGCAAGCTTAGTTTTCAACACGTTGTTTTCTGATCTTGATTCCTTTCTTTGGTAGACACCCGCTTCTCTCCCCGATTCAATGAGAACTCTTTGCAAGTTTTCGGGCAGTCGTTGGTAAACACTAGAAGACACAATTAATACTTGGGAAAGATAACCATGATCACTTAAAATCAAGTTGGACTGAGCCGTGTGAAATTTCATTCCCCAAATTGTTGATAGCGGATTCTCCTGTCCATCCACAATTCCCTTCTCAAGAGCTTCCCTCGTCTTGTTAAAGTCCACAACGAGAGGTTTCGCTCCCCACATAATGTACTGATCCCGCAACAAAGAACTTCGCATAATTCTAAACTTGCGATTTTTCAAATCGTCTGCATTCTCTAAAGGAGTGCTGGTAGTTAGCTGCTTGAAGCCGCTTTCCCAGAAAGAAATCCCCTTTAAACCATGTATGTCTAACTGATTTAGCAAAGTTGTTCCAGCTGGCCCATCTAATATTTTGTGTGCCTGTTCATGACTTTCGAACAAGTAAGGGAAATCTATTATCTGTAATGAGGGAACGAGGGTTGAGAGTTTAGCGGTAGGTGGAATTGCTAAATCAAGCTCTCCCTTTCGCAGCATTTCTATCATCTCGTGATCGTTCGCCAGCGTTTCCTGAGGAAAAATCTCCACATTTATAACACCGTTGCTTTTTTGAAAAACAAGCTCAGCAAATTTCACAGCCCCTCGATGCAGATGTGAATCCACTGGAAGATCGTGGCCCAAACGCAAATCGATCCGAGCACCACTAGCCTCTCGGTGAGAACTGATCTCGCCTTCCTCTGAACACCCGGAATACAGTAGCGTTGAAAAAACCAGAACAATTACGTTGAATAGGTGACGATAATTTACAATTGTGCTCATAAGATACTCTAAGCTGCATGTATCAGATTCATTATCGATCACAGTCTCCATTTACACATGATCCCAGAGAATTTTTTTCTATTATTTACAAATAGAGCATGAAATATTAGCCAGACGATTCGCTAACGACAAGTGGAAGAGAATGAAGACCGTCTGTTTCGGAGGCCTGTATGTTAAAACAATTTCCAAAGTTAACAAAATTTCGTGCACTAGCTGCGCTTAGTTTTTTCTATCTGTTACAAATCTCCACTAATGTAACTGCAAATAGCGATGCCCAGCTGAGCTATTATTGGGATAATCGTGACTTCAACACGACTACACTACAGCTTTCTGCCAGCGATCTGGGAGGAGGCCTCTCGTTCTGGGGATTCACGGACTTTCATAGCGACCAAAACAATGCAGACAAGCGCTATGACAATAGCCGAACCTTTTCAGAATACCGGCTATCCTCAAACAGTTTAGGGGAAGTCTCAGGTATAGACGGGCTAGCCCTGCAAGCGGAATACAATGATTTTACTACTGGAAACAACAATACTACTTGGAGAGGTGGGCTTACCTACAAGCAACAAAGCGGCTTCGGGTGGGCGCAGCTCCGAATACTCCCCGTACAATCCGAAGGTCAAGGACAAATCAGTTTGATCTATTTTGTGAAAATAAATGACTGGATGAATTTCAGCGGATTTGCCGACTACAATTTTTTAGATGAAAATCAGGAGGTCTTGGTTGCCGAGCCCCAGTTCAACCTCCAATTATTCAAAAGGACCTGGGGACTAATCGAGTATCGTTACAACGGTTTTGAAGCGAAAAATCCAGCTCTAAAAGGGGAGGGATGGGCAGTCGGTCTGCGTCACGATTTCTAAAGGCTGGGCCAGAATTAACGGGAAAGCAACCGCCCATTTTAGGCGCAACACGTACATCCCATCCCAGGGCTGCAGCGTTGATGATCAACAATCACTCAACGACTAGCCTTTGGTAGCCGGATTTCGTCTGGAGAACTTTTTTCTGTATCAGGGAGAGAATAGAAAAAGGCCTACCCCTTTCGAGGTAAGCCTTTGATTTTGCTGGAGCTGGCGATAGGAATCGAACCTACGACCTGCTGATTACAAGTCAGCTGCTCTACCTGCTGAGCTACGCCAGCGAATGGGTACGAAGTCTATCGATTTTAAACAAAAAAGGCAATGAATTACCGCTAGAGAAGTGTTTTTCCAGGCTTTATTCCTCTACTTTGCGGGCGGTAATCCCAAGGCACTATTCCGCGGCTTGCTGGATATTTGCAAAACGCGAACTCGCCGGCGCATCCTCACACTCAGCAGATTCAATTTTTCCACTCGTGTACTTGGATAGGATCTGAGTCCATCGCTCCTTGTTAACAAAACGGTTTTGTTCCACTTGAATACTCAGGTAGGTCTTCCTACGATCCTTAAACCGCTCCATCATTTTCGGTTCGTAACCCAGCCCTCGTACCTGTTCAAACTTTTCCTGTGCAATATTTTTATTTTTAAACAATCCTAATGAAATGGCATTTCTTGGCTTTACTTTCCCCACAATCGCCACATCTTTAACACCTTTCAACTTGAGTTCTTCAACTTTCAGCCTGGCGAGCGAATAGGTTTTACTCGGCGCCAAATAGACCCAATAGCCTTCAAAGTCTTTAGGATTGACCACCTCTTCTTTGCCTTTTATACCAACCTCTCTCAGCCCTGATTTTAAACGACTAACATCGTTTGTTTTATACAAGGGGCCAATTTTGTAACAGACCTGTTCAGTTTCCTCTTTACGTTGGGTCTCAAACATTTTTTCCAAACGTCCGCTCGCCCCAGAGGAGTTCGAAAGCGTTCTGGGATCACTCGAACTCTCCAGCTCATTGAGTGCCGTAATTTGTTTTTTCTTTATAGCCGCCAAACGATCTGACAAGCTCCCCGCCCTTTCTTCGACCACTATTTTGGGCTCTTCTGAGCCAGTCGAGGCAAGTTCCCTAACCAAGGTAAGCTGCTTTGCCCCCTCTTTGTGTTCAGCTACCACGTCAGTAGGTGGTGCTTCGGTAGGCACGATGATAAAACTAATGAAGACAAGTAGATTGATCAGGCCAAAACCCAGACCAAACCACACTACTAGATTTAATTTTGACGACATGATTTTGCTACCAGATACAGGCCTTCCAGTACCAGATTAGGGCTTATACTGGCGCCTGTCCACTCCATTCCAATTTCGTGAGCGGCCCCGCCGGTCAACACCAAGGCACATCCATTTCCTTCTTCTCGCATAGTGAGATCAATCAAAGCCCGGGTGGCATGTACGATTCCAGAATATACTGCGGTGCTCGTATTGTCTGCCAACAAGGGGGAAGTTTTCTCCATTTCCGCATTGATCTCAATTCTAGCTGTTTGATTTTGCAGCATATTCTGCGCCAACTTCAGCCCAGGTAAAATCAAGCCGCCCCGATGTTGGCCAAACCTGTCCACCACATCCACCGTGGTAGCAGTGCCACTGTCGACTACGCACACCCCCTGTGGAAAGCGTTGATA
>JAOUPJ010000232.1 GCA_029879945.1 Gammaproteobacteria bacterium | reverse complement strand
CTCTGCTCCTGCACAAGGGCGTAGAGTTCGAAAAGGCCGGCAAGGTGCCTGATGCCAAGGCGGGTGACAACGAGGAATGGAAAGCCATTCTGGAAGTCCTAAAACGCAACCTGGGCAGCAATCCCGGTAGGTGGACGGCCATGGCAGAGAGCGTTAAAGGTGTAACCGAAGAGACGACCACCGGTGTTCATCGCCTGTATACGATGGAACAGAACGGTAGTTTGCTGTTCCCTGCCATGAACGTGAACGACTCTGTTACCAAATCCAAGTTTGACAACCTCTACGGCTGCCGTGAGTCTCTGATAGACGGCATCAAGCGCGCTACCGATGTGATGATCGCAGGCAAAATCTGCGTAGTACTGGGTTACGGCGACGTCGGTAAGGGATGTGCACAGGCCTTCCGCGGCATGGGGGCTACGACCTGGGTGACCGAAATCGACCCAATCTGTGCTCTACAAGCGGCAATGGAAGGGTATCGCGTTGTCAACATGGACGATGCCTGCAAGCATGGCGATATTTTCGTAACCACGATAGGTAACGTTAACGTAATCGACCATCACCACATGGAACAAATGAAAGACGAGGCCATTGTGTGCAACATCGGCCACTTTGATTCTGAAATCAATATCGCCTCTCTGGAAAAATACGAGTGGGAAGAAATCAAGCCCCAGGTGGATCACGTCAAATTTCCCGATGGCAAGAAGATCATCATTCTCGCCAAAGGTCGTTTGGTTAATCTGGGATGCGCTACCGGCCACCCCAGCTTTGTCATGTCTGCGTCATTCACCAATCAGGTCATGGCACAAATAGAGTTCTTTAATCATCCTGAGAATTACGAGAACAAGGTCTATGTCTTACCTAAGATTCTCGATGAGAAAGTCGCGCGCTTACACTTGCAAAAAATTGGTGTCAATCTGACTCCTCTAAGCAAAGAGCAAGCGGACTATATCGGTGTACCGGTAGAGGGTCCTTACAAACCCAATCATTACCGATACTAAAACTATGAATCAGGGCGCGTCTGTTGACGCGTCCTTTTCCAATACAGGTGATTTTATGAATTCTCAGCAAACACAGGAGGTGTTTAGCTTCGAGTTCTTTCCGCCTCGTACTCCGGAAGGAGTTGAGAATCTTAGAAAGACCAGGGCGGAACTCGCAGAATTAAACCCAGCCTATTTTTCGGTAACATTTGGGGCCGGTGGGAGCACCCAGAAAGGCACACTGGAAACCGTCGTAGAGATTCAGCAAAGCGGCATCAATGCAGCACCGCATATCTCGTGTATCGGTTCAGAACCGGAAGAGATACGAAATCTTCTGCAACAATATAAAGATGCCAATATCAGACGTCTGGTGGCGTTAAGGGGAGATATGCCTTCGGGCATGCATACCCCCGGCTGTTTTCGCTATGCCAACGAGCTGGTCAGCTTCATTCGCTCCGAATTCGGTGACCATTTTCATATCGAAGTGGCGGCCTATCCGGAAATGCATCCTCAAGCCTCAAATTATGCGGCGGATCTAAATAACTTCAAACAAAAAATAGAGGCCGGAGCAGACAGTGCGATCACTCAGTATTTTTATAATCCGGACGCCTATTTTCGTTTTGTCGATGATTGTCGAAAGCTTGGGGTAAATGCCCCAATTGTTCCAGGCATTATGCCTATTACCAATTACAAGCAGTTGGCTCGTTTTTCCGACGCCTGTGGCGCGGAAATCCCGCGCTGGGTAAGAAAGCGCCTGGAGGCTTACGATGATGATATGGAATCCATACGTGAATTTGGATTCGATGTCACATTGGACTTGTGCAGGAAGCTATTGGAGTGGGGAGTTCCCGGCCTACATTTTTATGCAATGAACCGATCTGAACCCGCCAGAAGGCTATGGCAGGAATTGGGGCTATAAAAAAAGGCCGGTAATCACCGGCCTTTTTTATCGACTATATCCTATGATCAGTTTAGATCCCGAACAAAACGGACCGCGATGGGCGTAGTAACATTATCGTCTGCTGTAATGCCTGAATCTCCACCAGCCGTTCTAATGATGCCGTAATTAAAATCCACGGCCAGCGCACCACCCGTCGCCGACAGGGTGTTTGTCCAATAGGCCTGCGTCACGGAATCCAGGAAGACTTTTGAGTTCAGTGCAGGGTCATGGCATGTCCGTTCTACAATGGACAGCAACTCCTTTACATTGGGTAAACGCCAGCCACCAGGCTCTCCACGGTAGACGGTAGTCTCACTGGGATCAATTTCAGCCATCGCCTCTGCCCAGGTAAAGGTCTGTTTTTCTCCAACGACTCGATTGCAACCGAAAGACTGATATTCATAACCATGAGGACAGCGTGACCACATCAGGCCTGTTTTATTGTCAGTGACCACGTGTTCACTGATTGTAAAACGGGCTGTGGGGGTGGTCTGCTGGACATTATCAATGCCCCTATTGTCAGTGATGCAAAGCTCATTGGCTTGTGCGGCTCCAAATAAAAAGAGAGCAGTAACCATGGCCAAGCGTGGAGTATGTGCAACAAATTGTTTAAAAGTGGAAATAAACATCTACATTCCTCCTTTATTGGCAACTAGTCTGATATAGCGGCCTAGCGCTGTCTTCGGAAACTGCGCATAGGGCGTGATCGGGATATCACTATTTCGCATAACCACTACCCAAGCACGCGATGCGTCCCCTGCTACAGTCTGAGAGGTCCAGTAACCATGTGCCCCAAAACTTTGCTCTCCAGCCATTGGAAAATAGAGTGTATTCAAACTCCCCGTTCCAGGTTCAAAACTGGCTATTTCATTTAGCTCTTCAAACGTAGGCAATCGCCATCCGCTAACCCCGCAATATTTTTGCTTGTTGAAATAGGCTTCGGCTTCACTTGTCTTACATCCTGTATTAGAGGAGGCTATGTCACAAATCCCTGTTCCCTGCCAACCAGCCACTCCGCCGTTTAATGAGGGATCCGACATATGCCAGTTAAATAAGCGATCTGCCCCATGATAAATCATATCTTTTTCAGCAGTGAGGGCATTGATGCCCTGTGACGCAGGTTCACTATGGGTGTTTGTTGCCTTGACTTCCCAGATCAGATTGCTGGTTCTATCCAATACACACGACCACTGGCTAGCCTCAGGTGGCAGCTCTTCTCCTGTGGCGCTGATCTTAACCAGATCAAAACCCGGACCACCATTAGCATCACGACCAAAGTCTGCATCCTGGTGTGGCAATGTGTTGTCATTTAAGGTAAGCCTGCTGGTGACCCCTGTATCATTCAGTGGCTGAACTTCGGGAATAACATCGTTATCACTAATTACGTAGAGCACAGTCGCACCTACATTTGTGTTGAACAAGGTAGCACCGCTCGCAGGAACAGCAACATCACCGTTCAGGGCCACCAATTTGATAAAAATCATTTCGGGTTTCGTTTCCACCAAACCGTCGTCAATGATATCTAGGCTATAGCCTTCAACACCGGCAAGGAGAGTCTCCTTAACGATTTCGTCATTGTCGTTTCTCTCTACATCAATGACTGTCCCAATACCATTCAGATCTATCACATCGGAAGATTCGACCAGCCTCAAGGTTACTCCTGGAAGAACAGTTTCTTTTGGACCACCGGGAGCTTTGTAATTGATTTCTTTGCGTATCTCTTTACGAATTACTTGGAAATCATCAACCGCGTTTGCAAAACCATAGCCCTCCGAAGCGTAATCCGCTTCGCCACCAGATTGAACAACCATAACGCGGGCAGGCACTTCGGTATCACCCGAAAGTGTTATCAAGAGTGGGTGACTGGAGCCGTTACCCGCTTCAGTGACTGGGTCAGCGTCACCCAGACTGATGGAGGCGACAGGGACAGGATCATCATTGATGATTTTTCCATAGGCTGCGGCACGGCGTATGGTTACACCGCCACTAGCATCAGAAATATTGAGAGCAAGATATTCGTCGTGTTCGTAGACCGTATCGGGCTTGATGCCCACTCGTATGGACGCATCCGTGGTGCCGGCTGGAATTGTAAATGCCCGGGAGCCTTCAAAAGCATCAAAGTCAGAACCAAACTCTGCCACGTCTATATCGAGCACATCCACATTCACGCCAGCATCTTTTGCCGCCTGCCGGGCTTGTGCTTCAGTGACCAAGGAGTAATAAAAAGTGATGTCTTGAGAATTGGCAGGCACCAAACGCACCTGAAATTTCAATTCTCCTGCTGATTCGCTCGCAGACACATTATTCAGGTAAAGACCAGGCACCAGCGGCTTTCCGCTGCCATTTTCCAGTGTTGTATTTTCAGGTGGCTTATCACAAGCAGCCAGTCCCAGTGTCAGGGCCAGTACCGCAACAGATGCCAATACTCCCCGTTTGTTTTGAATTTTTTTCGTTAACGGATTAACCACGTTCAGCCCCTCTGCTGTTAAACCGCCTCTAAATTTGTCATTTTTCGGCCAAATGTGACGACTATATCACACTTTTTGCAGCGACGCATCGCAAGGAAAGCGCGGCGCGTGGTTGACCTGAGCCTGTTTGGCGGCTAGCGTAAGAGTAGGGCGGTTAACTTAAACCTGCCTTAGTCAAAACCGCCGAATCCGGGCAATGAAGCCCATTTAACCTATTGATTTAAAGAAGTTATGGACAACAACACCCTGCTCGAACGCGATCTGAAAACCCTCTGGCATCCCTGCACCCAAATGAAGGACCACGAATGGCTCCCCCTGATTCCCATCGAAATGGGCCAAGGGGTGTGGCTCTATGATTTTGATGGCAAGCGCTATCTGGACGCCATCAGTTCCTGGTGGGTGAATCTCTTTGGGCACAGCCATCCCTATATTAATCAGGCCATTGCCAACCAGATTCAGGCACTGCAGCATGTACTGCTAGCCGGTTTCACCCACGAGGCCGCCGTTGAGTTGGCGGAAAAGCTGGTCGCGCTCACACCTAAAGGACTGGAACGTGTCTTTTATGCCGACAACGGCTCCTCCGCGGTGGAGGTGGCCCTAAAGATGAGCTATCACTCCTGGCGCAATCAGGGCAAGAAACAAAAGACTAAATTCGTGAACCTATCCAATTCCTACCATGGCGAAACACTAGGCGCCCTTGCCGTAGGTGATGTGGCCCTCTATAAGGAAACCTATGAGCCTTTGTTAATGAAGGCCATTACGGTAGAAAGCCCGGATTGTTTTCACCGCGCAGAGGGACAGTCCTGTGAAGACTATAGCCGGATACAGTTTCAGAAAATGGAACAAGTCTTAAGTGAACAGGCAGACGAGATTTGTGCCGTGATTGTGGAACCCCTGGTGCAATGCGCCGGCTCCATGCGCATGTATGATCCCGTCTATCTTTCTTTATTGAGGAAGGCCTGTGATCAATATGGGGTACACCTGATTGCAGACGAAATCGCCGTGGGCTTTGGTCGCACGGGTACTCTGTTCGCCTGCGAACAGGCCACGATCACACCTGATTTCATGTGTCTGTCTAAAGGGTTGACTGGGGGATACCTTCCTTTATCTGCCGTGCTGACTACAGATCAAGTCTATCAAAGCTTTTATGACGATTATGAAAACCTAACCGCGTTTTTACACTCCCATAGCTACACCGGCAATGCACTGGCGTGCCGTGCTGCCCTGGCGACACTGCATGTATTCGAGACGGAAAATGCGATAGAGAAAAATCGGGGTCTTGCCAAGCACTTGGCAACAAAGTTAGAACCGATCAAAGATATGCCCCATGTGGCCGAAGTGAGACAAACGGGCATGATTGCGGCGATAGAATTGGCAAAAGACGTGGCCAGCAAAGAGCCCTATGACTGGAAAGAACGTCGCGGTCTGCGCGCCTATCAATACGCTCTGGATCATGAGGTACTGCTAAGACCGCTG